>JAIXOS010000365.1 GCA_027486695.1 Chitinophagaceae bacterium
CACCATTACAAACAACGGTATTAAAAGTAGTTGCCGAAGTACCATTAATGGTACCAGTACCTAAAAAATTCACACTACTAGTAGCGGTTGCATTGTAGCCCCCATTATTAAGGCTATTATTGGTAAAAGCACCTCCCGATGCAATGGTTAGTACTCTTGATACGCCATCAGACCCGGTTAAACTAGCTCCTAAATTGATGACGATGGCACTTGTCGTTGCTGCTTGATTCAATACAACATCATGATTCAAATTCACTACGCCCAAAGAAATAGATGTTGGAGGAACGGCATTGGCCGTCCAGGTGGCAGCATCGCTCCAATTGCCCGCTTGACTTGTTACCCAACCATTTGTTACAGTATATGAATAATTACTTCCTCCATTATTATCCAAATTGATGGTGTACAAATCTGCATTACTGCCATTAGTAGCAACATTGGCAGTTCCCGATGTAAATACATAGTATCTAACCGTTTGATTGGCAATATTGGTAGTGGTAGTTGCGGCAATCGTAGCAGTAGCGGCAGTCCCTGAATAATTCATTTGAATGACTGTAGAGGTGGTCCAGTTATCTAATGAATACCTTAAATACACATTTTGACCTACAGTTTGATTGGCACTCATGGTAGCCGCAATGGTAACATTTTGACCAGGAAAAACAGTAGAAGGACTTTGTGCTACAGCATTCACCGTATTGATATTCCCCTGAACTCTAAAAACAACAATTTGTTGAGCGCTTATACCGGCAGATTTGAACACCCAATTATCGGTGGTGTTGGGTACGGTAACAAAGAATGATTTTGTACTACCGCATTGCATATTTGATGAAGTATAGGTTTGATTTACGTTCAACAACAAATCCGTATTTCCATTATTGGGTTGATATTCGCTACAGGGCGAGCCGCTTCCCAAAAATCGAAAATAGCGAGCCACATTACCTCCCAAAGTATTTTTAGTAGTATATATTAAACTAGCTCCTGCGCTTGTACTCATCGCAACACCATTACCCCAACCGTTGCCCCAACCATCACTAGAATTGAATGCGTTCTGAGCCTTCCCTTGCAGTACAAGAAAACAGAATGGAATAGCAATAAAAAGCTGCGCAAACTGTAGCAATTGATGCAAGACCGTTTTTTTCATACAAAAGCAATCCAATTTCGAATCGTTAATATTTGAAAAACCTTTTTGTTAAATACCCTGGAATAATAATGGAATCCCTTTCAGAATAATCTTTAAAAGATGCAGTTAACGCGGCTCAGGTTCATCATTCGCCATCTTATATTTTTGGAAATTTACTTGTAAAAGTTCGAGCCATTTATTCTTTTCCATTTTCATTAAGCTGTAATCAATGTTTATATGCGTATCCGATTCCCAGCGAGTAATTTTCATACCGATTCTTTTAAACCAACTCGTTTGGTCATAAATACGGGCATTAGGATTTTTCAACTTAATTATTGGCAATTGATTAAAAGCAACACTTAAGGTTTCAATATTTTCAATATCGGACCAAAGAATTGACCGACTGATAGGAAACATAAATATTGACTCGTAAAACTTGATTCCATCTTCATCAATGGTCATATAATCGCTTGGCCTTTGAAGCATTTTAATGACCATAACAATTCTTAAAAAAGAAAATATGCAGAAAAAAGAAAATACACATTTAAATAAAAATATAGGCATGAGATTGCTTTTAGAGCTATCGCTATATAAACTTATCATTGAAAAAATGATCAATAAAAGTTCAAAAAGCAAAAGTCCAATACTTTTTAGTTTAAATACATACATCTCCGCAATGACACATAATATTGCGAAAATAATCACTATATAAAGAGCGTAATTATTTAAAAATGAGAAGAGAATAAAGTATAAGCTAAATGACAAAAACCATAATATAAGGTTAGAATTTTTTTTCTCTAATGGGAGCCTCGCTGCTACCTGCATAGATAAAAACATTCCCAAAGACTTATAAATTTCATATTTAGAAGTAAATAATTTTGATGAATAAAAGAAGCTTATTAACCCAATCAGGACAATAACAGCCAAAACCACTATTGATATAAACGCTCTTTTTTTATTAACGGGAATATGAATAGGGTTATCAATAAATTTCATAAACAATCGTTTTCCACTAAAAATGTACAGATGAAAATATTGTTGTTTGCTTAAAGCGATATACCATGTTTGTATAAAATTTAGGTAATGAATGTTAACAAAAAAGCCCCGCAAATTGCGAGGCTTTGTATTTTGAAAGTAGTTGAAAATTAAACCAACATTTTGAGTGGCTCTTCCAAATAACTTTTTAGCGTTTGTAAAAATGCAGCACCCATTGCCCCGTCAACAACACGGTGATCGCAACTTAATGTTACTTTCATGATATTTCCGGGAACAACCGCTCCGTTTTTAACAACAGGTACTTGGCTAATACCGCCTACTGCCAAAATACATGCATCCGGAGGATTGATGATAGCAGTAAACTGATCGATACCAAACATACCTAAGTTAGAGATAGTGAACGTACTACCTTCCCAATCGCTTGGTTGTAATTTTTTATCTTTTGCTTTTTGAGCATAGTCTTTTACTTGTACTGCAATTTGACTAAGGCTTAAACCATCGGCAAATCGTACAACAGGCACCAATAAACCATCTTCTACTGCCACAGCAACACCAATATTTACATGGTGGTTGTAACGGATTTTATCGCCCAACCAGCTGCTATTAATTTTTGGATGTTGTTTTAAAGAAAGTGCAGTTGCTTTCAACACTAAATCGTTGAAGCTGATTTTCACTTTAGCGTTTTCGTTGATTTTGGTTCTTGCTGCAACCGCGGCATCCATGTCAATCGACATAGTTAAGAAGAAGTGAGGAGCCGTAAACAAGCTTTCGCCTAAACGACGAGCAATCACTTTACGCATTTGGCTTACAGGCACTTCATCGAAAGAAACCACACCGGCAGGTACAGAAGCAACCGTAGTAGCTGCTGCTTTTGGCGCTTCAGCAACCGGAGCTGCTGCTTGTGGCGCACTTCCTGCAGTAGCAATGTACGCTTCTAAATCAGATTTGATAATACGACCATTTTCGGCAGTGCCTTTTACATATTTTAAGTCAATACCTTTTTCAGAAGCTATTTTTTTGGCTAATGGTGAAGCAAAAATTCTGCCATCGTTTACAACCGCTTGCGCAGCGGGAGCTTGTGCAGGCGCAGGAGCAACTGTTGCCGCAGGGGCTGAAGTAGCAACAGCTACAGGAGCAGACGGAGCGGCAGTAGTACCACCACCTTTAGATGCCGCTACAATAGCAGCTACATCAGTGGTAGCAGAACCAATAATGCACAATAAATCGTTTACTTGAATTTTTTCGCCGGCGTTTGCACCTTGGTAGAGTAGAATGCCATCTTTGTAGCTTTCTAGCTCCATGGTAGCTTTGTCCGTTTCTATATCGGCTAGAACTTCTCCTTTTTTAACGGTATCGCCAATTTGTTTATTCCAACCGGCAATTACCCCTTCGGTCATCGTATCGCTCAATCGTGGCATTAATACGACTTCTTCCATTGTAGACAAATCTAAAGTTGCAGCAGTAGCTGTGGGCGCTGGCGCAGCGGCAACTACAGGCGTTTCTACAGCGGCACTTTCAACAGGTGCAGCTACTACAGGAGCTCCGCCGCTATGTTTGGCCAATATAGCAGAAATATCTTCACCAGCATCACCAATAACAGCCAATAAATCGTTCACTTGCAATTTGCCGCCATTCTGTGTACCTATATGTAACAAAGTACCGGATTTGTAGCTTTCCAATTCCATAGTGGCTTTATCGGTTTCAATTTCAGCCAATACATCTCCTGCTTTTACAGCGTCGCCTACTCGTTTGTTCCAAGTAGCAACTACCCCTTCCGTCATAGTATCGCTGAGGCGGGGCATTAATATTTCTTCTGCCATAATTTTTACTTGCTCTTTAATTGCGGCGTGAAATTAAGACAAATTGGTTTTGTGGCAACCATTCAGTTTTATATTATCCGTATTTTTTTCGTTACCACGTACCTATTTGCTCCAAAAAACGCACTTATGTGACTATTCTGTTGTTATACCTAATTGAATTTTGAATAAAATAGCTGTTTGATAATGAACTTAAAGCCACATCATTGATATATTTCCAGCAGTCCATCGGGCAATGTTACATGTACTTCTTTTTTCTTCCTATCTATACTATCTAAAGTATCGTTATGTATGGGAATCAACGCCTCGTTGCCATTATAGGTAATACTGAGCAATACTTGGTGTGGTTGTTCAAATACTTTTTCTACAACCCCTATTGGTGTTCCTTCGTTTACAATTTGGTACCCGAGCAATGCAATAGGCGCATTTTTATCCGCGAGTTTGACAAAATCTTCTTCCAATAACCAAACTTGCTTCTGTATGAATGGCTTGGCTGCCTCTTTTGATGCTACCGTATCTATTTCCAAATAAGTTTCCTGCGTATCTTTTGCTTTGGACGATTGTACAAAAAAAGGCAAATAACTTCCTTTCACTTGCTCTACAAACACAGCTTCTATTCCCTTAAAAGTTATTTTTTTTCCTAAGGCATGCTTTAAAATAACCTCCCCTTTTACACCAAATGTGGCAACAATTTTTCCTATATTGATATAATTATGCATATTTATTGACTTGTATTAAAATAATTCCAAACCAAAGCGGCTTTGGCGGCGCCTATTACCAAGGCTAATTCGTTTTGCGATTGATTTTTTACATTTTTTACTGATTTAAATTGTGCCATCAATTGCAATATGGTTTGTTTACCGATACCTTGAATATTTTCCAGCTCATTTTTAAAAGTTCCTTTGCTACGTTGGTTGCGATGAAAAGTAATACCAAAACGATGCACTTCGTCCCTAATGCGCCGCAACAGTTTTAAGCTATCGCTGTCCCAAGGCAGCTTAAAGCTTTGGCTATCGCCCGGAAAAAAAATTTCTTCTTCGTTTTTGGCCAATCCTACAAGCACCATTTTACCTAACAAACCCAATTCGGTTATTGCTTCTATGGCACTACCAAGCTGTCCTTTACCTCCATCTATAATTACCAATTGCGGTAAAGATACATTTTCGGCAACAAGGCGTTTATAACGTCGGTACACCACTTCTTTCATGGTAGCAAAATCGTTGATGCCGGCTACCGTTTTTACATTGTAATGTCGGTAATCTTTGTTGCTTGGGCTGCCATCTCTAAAGCAAACCATGGCACTTACCGGATACGAACCATGAAAATTAGAATTATCAAAACACTCTATATGCACAGGTAATAACGGAAGGTGTAAATAAGCCTGCAATTGTTGCAACACGACTTTTTGCGCTTCGGGGGTACTTTTTTCCAAATGCAACAATTTCTTCTTCTTAATTTCTTCTTGGTAATAATTGACGTTTTTTAAACTCAATTCTAACAGTTTCTTTTTATCACCCAACTTGGGCACGGTTACTTGTATTTCGGCGTCAGCCAATGAAATTGTAAAAGGCACAATAACTTCATTACTTAAACTATTGAACTGCATACGCAATTGGTAAATAGCAAATTGAAGCACTTCTTCTTCCGATTCGTCCAAATGTGTGGCTAACTGTACTGTATGGGTTTGAACAATTGTTCCGTTTTGTACCATCAAATAATTGACATAGGCAATATCGTTGTCTTTTAGTATAGAAAACACATCAACATTGGTTAAATACTTGCTAACAACCACACTTTTGGCCTGATAGTTTTCTAAATGTTCTAATTTTTTGCGCATCATTTCGGCCTTTTCAAATGCCATTTCTGCCGCATACTCTTGCATTTGCTTTTTGTAATGGCCAATCACCGAGCCCACATTCCCCTTCAAAATTTCGCGCATTTGAAAAATGCCCTCATTGTAGGAGTCTTGCGTTTGCAACCCTTCGCAAGGCCCTTTGCAGTTACCCAAATGATACTCCAAACACACTTTAAATTTACCCTTTACGATATTGCTTTGCTGCAAATTGAGTGTGCAAGTACGTAATGGAATGTACTGCTTAATAAAACCGATTAATTCGCGTACCCTACCGGCAGAGGTAAAAGGCCCTAAATATTCCGAACCATCATTCAATTTGCGACGTGTTAAAAAAACGCGCGGAAAGGGCTCCTTTTTAATAACAATATAAGGATAGGTTTTATCGTCCTTTAATTCTATATTATATTTGGGTTGATACTGTTTTATAAGGGCATTTTCAAGCAAAAAAGCATCCTGTTCGCTATCAACAATGGTAAACTCTAGCCTGTCTATTCGCTGTACCAATTCATGCGTTTTGTAGCTAGTAAAGGTTTTTGAAAAGTACGATGCAGTTCGCTTACGCAAATCTTTGGCCTTACCTACATACAATAGGGTATTGTTTTTATCAAAATATTTATAAATGCCGGGTAAATGTGGAATGGTATCGGCAATTAATTGGTATTGATCCTGCGTCATGATGGCCTACTACAAATGATTGGTATCGTTCCAATTTACAAACTGCTTGGTAATTTGTTCGGCTTGCTTTTCTTTTTGCACAGCCGTTGCTATATAAAAACTTTTACCGGCTTTCCAACTGTATGTTTTGGTAAGGTTACCTGCTGCACTACTTTCAAAGGTTTTAATGTAAAGCCTATTTACCTTGCTATTGTCGTCGTTGAGCAACACTTGTATCATTTGAATGGGTAGGCTTTTATCGGTAGCAAGGTAGTTGAGGGTAATGCTATTTGTTGATAAATCTTGAAACGATTGCTCGGTGTATTTGTCTTTCAAACCCAAGGCTACAATATCCAACTGTATAAATGCTTGTGCAAGGCTGTCGAAACCGGGTTTTGATAACGTTACCGAATCTTTATGGCCGTTGGCATTGGTGGTTTGTAGATATATATAATAGGGCATACTATCCAACAACTGCATTTCGCTTTTAATAAAGGAGCTTACCGAAAAAAACCTGCTTGTATCGGCATTGGATAAGGCTGAGTTTGCTGCTGTATTCCTTTGTTTACAGGCTTGTGTAGCGGCTGCTATTAACAAGCACACCAAAATTATGTTTTTCGTCATGGTACCTTCAACTTTTCTATCCTCAAAATGGGTTGACAAAACTAACTATTACCCGGCACAATTCTCAAGTATGTGTTTTCTAACCAAATGATGCCTTGATTGATGCGAATATGTAGAAAAAAGATGGCGTACACAAGCTGTAAGCAAGGCAGCAACAGCAGTCCCGCTTTTCGTTCCATGTCCGCAGCCAAAGCCTACGGCGTTTGGCTTTACGGGCTTTCCACTGCAATCGGGTGTAAAAGTTCGGCGGTGAGTACTACTAGGATGCTGAATAATAATAGCATGCTACACAATCAAATACATTACTATAAAGGAGCTACAATACCCACTCTACAGCCATAGTCTACTTTCATTTCTCTTGGCACATAGGTACTGTTTCCACTATTGGTATTGGCAAAATGTTGGTAGCGTACTTGTGGCCCAACGTACAGTTGAATAGAACGAATGCGGTAGCTGAAGCGCGCA
>JAIXOS010000372.1 GCA_027486695.1 Chitinophagaceae bacterium
TTAAAGGAAGGAGCCTCTGCTAAATAGTAGCGCCAAAAATGAATGGCTGCGGGATGGGCAGCAGTAACCCACAGCCACCAACAACCAACGGGCGATTGGAGGCGAGGATTACTGCCTACAGCCCGAACAAAAGCTCCATTAAGTATTATAGCACACAGCCCCAAAGAAAAAAGTGCTATTCATTGTATTATATATTGGAAAGATTCAATTAGCTAAAAAAAGAAGCAACAATCTTAATGATAACTATTATTCAAGTGCCATTTGTTTAACTATCAATAGAGCCGCCATTGAACTGACGCCACCAATGACCACTATTTTTTATGGTTCTCAATTGCGTTTTAAAATCGACATGGATTAATCCAAACCGCGCTTTGTAGCCCTCCGCCCATTCAAAATTGTCGGTTAGTGTCCACACAAAATAGCCTTTCACATTCACCCCTTCGCTTTTGGCCTTGTGCATAGCCTGCAGGTATTGTTGAAAATATTGAATACGCTGTTGGTCGTTCACCATGCCATTTTGCCAAACATCTTTGTAAAAAGCCCCCCCTTCGGTAACAATAATTTCTTTGACACTACCATATAGCCAAAATCTTTTCAGCATACGATAAAAGCTTTCCGGGTTCACCTCCCACCCCATATCGGTATGAGGCACTTTTCGAGAAGCGGCTTTTACTTCGCTAGCCTGAATGTAAGGGATGAGGGGATTGTGTTTGACGGTAATGGCAAAGTAATTTTGAATGCCAATAAAATCGAAATTAAACGTCATTTTATCAGTGTATTTCCAGGCCTTGTTGTGAAGATGCAATTTATCGAGCAATGCAAAGCCCTCCATTTCAGGATAACCACGACCAAGTGCTGGTTCAATAAACAGCCTATTGAGTAACGCATCCATCCTTTTGGCGGCAAGTATATCGGTGTCTTTATTAGAGTATGGCATCACCTCGCTACACGAAAAAGCCGTTCCTATATGTGCATTAGCTACTAATTTTCGTAATATGCGTCCGCCCTCTGCTTGCGCCAACACCGCATTGTGTACCGCAGGTAAAAAATGCTCAAGCCCCATTTTGCCGGGAGCATGTACCCCCAACATATATCCCAAGCTTGTAAAGCCCATCGGTTCGTTTAACACAATCCAATTTTTTACTTTATTACCATATTCTTCTGCACAAATTGTTACGAAACGGGTAAACCATTTCAATAGCAGATGGCTCGTCCACCCGCCTTCTTTTTCGAGAGCAAGCGGCAAATCCCAATGGTATAGCGTAACGTAAGGAACCAAGCCCAATACCAAACATTCGTCTATGATTCGGTGATAAAAAGCCAAGCCTTCCTTATTGGCACGACCTTGTCCCTCGGGCAAAATACGTGGCCAAGCAATAGAAAAGCGAAATATTTTAAACCCTAATGCTTTGGCAAGCAGCATATCATCTTTATACCGATGGTAAAAATCGCAAGCGATAGATGGCTTAGAACCATCTTTGATTTTTCCTGATTTGCGTGCAAATGCATCCCAAATAGATGCCCCACGCCCATGCACATTGTAAGCGCCTTCGTTTTGCGCAGCAGCCATTGCTACTCCCCATTGAAAATCGGCTCCAAAATCTGCTGCTTGTAAATGAAATTGACTCAATGAATACGTTTTATGCAAAGTTGCTGTTAAACGGCAGTTTTGTATGTTATATTTTGATGAATTTAGTAACTGTTTGAGTTATTTATTTGATACACCGTAAGGCATTTTGCTTGGCGGTATCGTTGTTGAGGTTTTTTAACATAGCACTGCAAATAGGCTTAGTATTTATTGATATTGATAACAAAGGCCAGGGCTGTTTGCTGTTGTGCCGACATTTGAAAAGCAACGGTTCCATTATCTGCAACAAGTACTTTACTGTTGGATGAAAGGCTCGGAACCGCCATTTGCACGGCTTTGGCAAAAGGGATATGTTTGTATTGATTCAGCAAATTATTCACTTCAAAAACGTTGATTGGCTTGTTGCCTACAATAACGGCCACCTGATCTTGTGTGCCTACATCATCTGCCTGCAAACTCATTCCTCGAGGAAAAAGTCGGTATCCGGTGATGCCGCAATATGGGGAAAATTTGGTTTTATAGGGCTCGCCCGCTATGGGATAAGGAAATAACACATAAGTACTTCCATCTGTTTCTTTTCCAACAATGTATATATAGCAGGGTGCATTATTTTGTACTGCCACTTTAAAAGTTGTTTTCTTTTTGATGGCCGTTGGGTTTTCAAAAACGTGTTCGCTTGTACGCTGCAATGCTAGGTATTGCTTGTTGGTTGTTTCTACCAAACCAATGGTACCGCTAATGGTATTTACCAATCCTTTTCCTTTTGCGGGCATAGGATGCAAACCGTAAGCTTCACGAACAAAATGTTTAAAATCGGCATACTTTATCCACGCAAAACCATTTTGCCCCCAATTGGTGCCCCAACTGTTCATTACTTGAAAGGCTCCTACCCCGTCTTTTCTGTCATCGTACCCAACTACGCACATGGCATGACCACCAAAACCCATTTGGGAATAGTCGTCATTGGTAGGATACCAAACTGATTTTCCACTCATTTCTTGCATGAAACTACCCCCTACCATCATCCCAATGACTACGGGAACATCTTTTGCAAGGTGTTCTTTGATAGCCCTAATACTGACTAACTTGGTGGATTCGTCTTTACTTAAACGGGTAAAGCCCAACATTTTGTATTGTTCGGCCAATTGTATCAGCGATGGGTCGGGCATTTTATTGCAGTCAGCATCATCGTATGCAAAATCCTTTAGCGATACGGCTCCTACTTTGGTAAGGCACTGCATGGCATTTAA
>JAIXOS010000190.1 GCA_027486695.1 Chitinophagaceae bacterium
GACAAAGACAATCTGGATGACCAATTGGCCGAAGTAAGAAAAGACATCAAACGCGATTGGATCGGCTTTTTCAATGAGGTCTTTCAGGGAACGGCCAAAGTTCGGCAATTCCAAATAGTATTTACTCCTTGGGGAAAGTGCCCAAGAAACCATGGTTTGTTGGGCATCGTGAAATGAAGTGAGTCAACGATATTGATGACGAAATAGATAAATGATAATAAAAAAGAGGACTCATTCTGGTAATTGGGGTTAAATTCAAAGATTGTACGGCACCGGCCGCCCAGAAAACAGCCATGAGGCCACTGACAGCAAGCAGCTTACGGCGGTGTATCAAATGTAATTGGAGAGGTAGCATTACATTTGATACACCGCCAGAACAACAGCCACTAATAACTAAACATCCGTGGTGGCCGTAGGCCAGGCCAGGAAGGACCCGATAGTTATCGGGATTGAAAGGAACGGGGACGCCCAGTCCTTCGGTAGCGGTAAGTGCTCACCAAATCCTTTTTTTGTATCTTATTGAGTATTTCTCGCTTTGGCATTCCCCAATAAAAAAGCCGGGTGGCAAATGCTGTCGGGCTTTTTGTACATTCGCAACGGCGAACCGCCATCTACTAAAGTCTCGGGCTGCGGATGCGTCGGACCGTCGATGCGGTTAATTTCATTCTATCAGTTCAGAGGGGTAACTGAAGGCTTAACGGATTCGATAAGTTATGCAATATTTGAGCGTTGAATAGACTCTGAGGCGGTGTTTGGAGCGATTTGAGGTATGTTTACGACATAAGACCCGTATTAGTAGATTCGGGAAACTCGGAACTTTTGGCGCTGTTAGCGTGAAGGGTTTGCTCTCTTCGTACCTCGAAAATGTACACATTCAATTTTCTATATAATGGCGTCTATACATCTGCTGACGTTGTATAAACGCAATAGAGTTTCGTTTATACAGATGTTAACTGCAATTTTTAAAAACATATTATGAAACTTAAAGAATATCTAAAAAATCAATTTCCTAATGATTTAGCAAGATTGAAATTTCAAAAACCAAATTCTGTTATCCAAAATAACCCTGATTCTTTTGACATAGATCAATATACAATTTATTTTGGTGGGATGAATTGGGAAAACATAGGCCAAGACATTAATCATATTGAGAAGGAGTTTTATGAACATTTTTTTCTTTGCCTATTCACGATAACAATTATTGACTTAACGATATTTTCTCATTATAGAGATTATTATAGTATTTTCAGAAATAAAACAAGGTATCCTAAATTTGGATGGAGTGGTTTTAGACCTCATTATGAAAACCCGAAAAAATTACTTGATATACCTTTTCAAAAAGGCTTATTAAGAAAAGATAAAATTGACATAGATGAATATGTCCAATTATTTATTTCGGAAACTAATTCCTTCCTTGAATCAAATCTTAATCAAATAAAAACTGTCGATTTTTTTAATTCTCTACTGACGGATAAAGACTTTCAGGTAAGTGAAAATGAAAATAGTACATTGACACCGCTAATAATAAATAAATTAAAAGAAAATTTTGGAAAGTAAACTGCAGTTAACACGGGTTTTGCGTCAGGCGGGGTAACGTGCAAACTTGGAGCTTTGTGCTTCTATTTAAGTTTAGTGCTGGTTGACGGTTTTGTGTTCCGAAACCCGCCCGAACACAAAGCCCGAAACCGTTACAAACAACCCTAACAGACCGACAATGCTACCATCAACCAACAGACAAAAAAGCCAGCCGCATCCCGAAAGCTTTCGGGAGCACATTTGGTTTTGCCCGCCATCCCGATAGCTATCGGTACCGACCCTTCGCAATACCAAAAGAGACATTTGTGCTAATTCAATTAATTCAGCATATTTGCCTTTGTTAGGACAAGTCACTAAAGGGTATTAACCTGCTTGGCGAGAAAATCAAGAAAGTTACGGGACGAAAAAGGACTTTTATAGCGGAAGGTTGCTGCTGAATGGGATGTTGACACTGCCTACATCAGCAAAATGGAAAGCCAACAATAAGCCTGTTAGTAAAATATACTTGTCTAACTCAGCCCTTTTGTATGATATGGATGAGAAGGAATTGCTTATGCTTTGGCTGGCAAATAGAGTCTATGGTGTTGTTTAAGATGAAAAAGTGGCGTTAAAAGCTACGGAAGTGGCTGAATTAGAAGTTATAACCAAAAAGAGACATAAAAAATAAATGCATGTAAACTCAGACATAAATGTTTTAGGCAGTTTGCCTGATTGGAACTTAATTCAAGTTTTCCTTTCAGAAGATATGATTTCCATCAAAGAAAAAGGTGGGATACATACCTATACCGCTATTAAAACGGATAAGTCTGTTATGCGATTTGAAAAAGCCATTAAGGCTACTTTTTTAAGTTTTAAAAATTCCAATTCAGAATCTATTTTTCTTTCTGTAATAAAGGCAAATGCAATTTCAAACGAAGTGCTTTTTCTTTTATTCTGGAATGCATCTGTGAATAATGAATTATTAAACTATTTAAATTCTAAAGTCTTTTTTCC
>JAIXOS010000307.1 GCA_027486695.1 Chitinophagaceae bacterium
TATTCAATTCTCCTATTAGGTTACAGTAGGTGCACGAGCAGTTACACATATACATCTTGCAACACTTTCGGCCTTGCTTGTGCGTTAGCTACACCCTAAAAGCCTACTAGTGCACAAAACTTGGGTAGGGTAGGTTGGTTTATTCAAATCGCAATGTATTTTGTGTATGCAATGTAACAACCCCCTATTTTCGCAATTATGTATACCCACGAGCAAACAGCCCACATGCAGCAGTTAACCCTGCAATGGTTAACGATAGCTGACTCCCACAATGCTACCCTTACTGCAATGGCACAAATACAAACCCTTAGGAGGCTATTGCAATTTCACGAGCACCGCTATTATGTAGCCAATCAACCATTGATAAGCGATACCCAATACGATACCTTATACCATTTGTTGGACAAAACAGAACAACAGTATCCTGAGTTGGTTACAGCCGATAGTCCTACGCAGCGGGTAGGCAGTAGCCTAAATGCTGCATTTGAAACCAAGCAACACTTAGTGCCGATGCTCAGCTTGGAAAACAGTTACAATGCCGATGATTTGAACGATTGGGATCGAAAAGCCCGCGAAATGGCGGCCACCGATGCGGTAGCTTATTGTATAGAACCCAAATTTGATGGTGCTAGTATTTCGCTCATTTATGAAAACGATGTATTGGTACGCGGCACCACCCGTGGCGATGGTGTTGCCGGGGAAGATATTACGGCCAATATCAAACAAATTAAATCCATTCCGCTGCGTGCGCCCTTTTCCGATTATGGAATACAACAAATTGAAATTAGGGGCGAAGTGGTAATGACCAAACAAGCATTTGAGCAGTACAACCAATTATTGATACAGCAAGGGTTACCGGTATTGGCCAATCCGCGCAATGCGGCAAGTGGCAGCCTGCGCATGAAAGACCCCAAAGAGGTGGCCAAGCGCAATTTGGATGCCTTTTTATACCACATTAGCTACTACAGCAAATCCGATGCTCCCCTTGTGGAGGAAGCCAACCAACGAGCCCAAGAGTTATTGCGTTCGCACGAGGGCACATTGGAACTTCTGTGGTTGTGTGGTTTTCGTACACCGCAAAAAGAAAAAAAAGTGGTCGGCAATATCCAATCGGTAGTGGCGTATGTGCAGCAATTTGAACAACAAAGAGACGACTTGCCTTACGAAATAGACGGTATGGTAATTAAAGTGAACAATTTTGCTTTGCAGGAAAAATTGGGAATGACATCGCACCATCCGCGTTGGGCAATTGCCTTTAAATTCAAGGCTCGGCAAGCTACTACCCAACTGTTGGGAGTAGAATTTCAGGTGGGCCGCACCGGAGCCGTTACGCCGGTTGCCAAATTGCAACCTGTGTCGGTAGGCGGTGTTACCGTAAGCAGTATTTCTATTCACAACGAAGAATACATCAAAGAAAAAGATTTGCGCATAGGCGATACCGTGATTATTGAACGAGCGGGCGACGTTATTCCGCAAATTGTACAAAGCCTTCCAGAGTTGCGCAACCATACCCAAACGCACATACAGTTTCCTACCAACTGTCCTGTTTGCAACAGTACCTTGTACAAGGAGGAGGGCGAGGCGGTTTGGCGATGCATCAATGCCGAATGTGCAGCGCAGGTGGTGGAGCGCATCATCCATTTTGTGAGCAAAGATGCGATGGACATTAAAAATTTGGGTGAGGCCAATATTAAAAAATTTTTTGAACTCGGCCTGCTCAAAGATATTCCGGGTATTTACCACCTTCCATTTACCGCTATTGCTACCATGGATGGCTTTGGTAAAAAAAGTATCGACAACCTGCAATTGGCTATTGAAGCCTCCAAACAGCAACCTTTGCACCGGCTGATATACGGTTTGGGCATTCGCTTTGTGGGCGAAACAACCGCCAAAACCTTGGCCAATGCCGTTAATCATGTGCTCGATTTTACCCAAAAAAGCATCGACGACTTGCTACTGCTCGACGATGTAGGCATCAAAGTAGCCACAAGTATTGCCCATTTTTTTGCCAATGCACAAAACATAGCGTTGCTGCAGCAATTAGAAGCGTTGGGCTTGCAACTACGCAATGTAAAAAAAGATACCGCCATGGAGGCGGGTGCGCTCAATGGCCAAACGTTCCTATTTACCGGAACATTGAGCCTTTTAAAGCGCAGCGAGGCCGAAGCCTTGGTAGAAAGCAACGGTGGTAAAATAGTGAGTGGTGTTAGTGCCAAACTCAATGTGCTTGTGGTAGGTGCCGATGCGGGTAGCAAGCTGGAAAAGGCCAAAAAAATCAATACCATCCACATTATGTCCGAAGCCGAATTTTTAACCCTTATTCAAAATCAATCGCCTAGCCATGTTACAGCCTAATACCCTACATTTTTTGGAACAGTTGGCGCTCAACAATGCCAAAGAATGGTTTGATGCCAACCGAAAAACCTACGAGCAAGCCAAACTCAATTTTTTACAGCTAACGCAACAGGTGTTGCAGGGCATTGCCCAGATAGATGCTTCGGTGGCCCATTTGCAGGCTAAGGAGTGTGTGTTTCGCATCAACAGAGATGTGCGCTTTAGCCAAAACAAAGCACCCTACAAAACCAATATGGGTATGAGTATAGCCAAAGGGGGCAAAAAAGGCATTTCGGCAGGCTATTATTTTCATTTACAACCGGGCAATCAAAGTTTTGTAGGTGGGGGCCTTTATATGGCGATGCCCGAAGAAATAAAAAAAGTGCGACAAGAAATTGATTATTGTTTTACCGATTGGCAAGCTGTGGTACAGTCGGCCCCTTTTGTACAAACCTATGGTAAAGTGTATACCGGTGCCGATGTATCATTGGTAAGGCCTCCCAAGGGGTACGAACCCAACCATCCGGCCATTGAATACCTTAAATTGAAAAGCTGGATTGCCACACAACCTATTTCCGACGAAGTGCTGTTACAGGCCACTTTGCCACAAACCATTGTACAAGCCTTTGCTGCCTTGCAGCCCATGGTTCAGTTTTTAAACAATGCGTTAGAACAATAAACCTAGCCAATACGCTGCTAAAAACCCCGTTTTAGGGCAAACTAGCGTATTTTTATCGCCCCAAACCCAAACCATCACCTTTAATAAAAATACAAATGAGTTCATTTCAGGTAATCGGCGGCAACCAACTGAATGGTCAAATAGTGCCACAAGGTGCAAAAAACGAAGCCTTACAAATTTTGAGTGCCGTATTGCTCACGGCCGATAAGGTTACCATCGAAAACATCCCCGACATTATCGACATTAATTTATTGATTGAACTCCTGCACGATATTGGCGTAAAAGTAAACCGAATAGATAGGCATACCTGCACTTTTCAAGCCGATGCGGTAGATGTAGACTACCTAGCTAGCGATGCTTTTAGAAGCAAAGGAGGCAAACTAAGGGGTAGTGTACTATTGGCAGGCCCCATGTTGGCGCGCTTTAAAAAGGCGTACATACCCAAACCCGGCGGCGATAAAATTGGGCGTCGTAGGCTAGACACCCACATTATTGGCTTCGAAAAATTGGGCGCTCAGTTTGTGTACAACGATGCCCTACATTATTTTAAATTGGTAGCTCTCCAACTTACGGGCACGTATATGCTGCTCGATGAGCCAAGCGTTACCGGCACGGCCAACATTGTAATGGCAGCCGTATTGGCCCAAGGTACCACCACTATTTACAATGCCGCCTGCGAGCCCTACTTGCAGCAACTGTGCCAAATGCTCAACCGAATGGGTGCTAAAATTAGTGGCATTGGCAGCAACCTATTGGTCATTGAAGGCGTAGAAAAATTGTCGGGAACTACCCACCGTATGTTGCCCGATATGATAGAAGTAGGTAGCTTTATTGGCCTTGCTGCCATGACCCAAAGCGACTTGCTAATTAAAGATGCCGGAGTAGCACAATTAGGCATCATTCCCGAAAAATTCCGACAATTGGGTATTCAAGTTAATATTCAAGGCAATGATATCCATGTGCCCGCACAAGACAAATACGAAATTGTATCGTTTTTAGATGGTAGCGTACCCACTATTTACGACAATCCTTGGCCGGGATTTACTCCTGACCTACTCAGCATTGTACTAGTAGTAGCTACACAGGCCGTAGGTAGCGTACTCATTCACCAAAAAATGTTCGAAAGCCGATTGTTTTTTGTAGATAAATTAATTGACATGGGCGCTCAAATTATCTTATGCGATCCCCACCGTGCCACGGTAATTGGCTTAGGACGCAAAACCAATTTGCGCGGTATTACCATGAGCAGTCCAGATATTCGGGCAGGCCAAGCCCTCTTGATTGCCGCCTTAAGTGCCGACGGCAAAAGCATTATTCAAAACATAGAACAGATAGACAGAGGCTACCAATACATCGATCAGCGATTAAATGCATTGGGCGCCAATATTACCAGAATACAATAACCAATACTAACTAGGGGCTGTGTACCTACCACCTTCATTCGGCTACCGTTCCGGCTGCGTTGGGCTCCGCTAGCGCTCCGGTACGCACCTTGCAGGATGCGCACCAAGCCCGTTGCATCCGGCAGCCTTTGTTCAATAGTAGCTACATGCATACAAAGAACGGCGTAGGCAAAGCCGCACGCCAAGTGCACAAATGAAACTAAGACTAGTTGGGTAGGTGGCACGGTGCTACTACAAGCCGCCGGCAAAAATTTAAAGGAAAAAGAAATACCTATTGAAGACTTCTTTCACAAAATAGTCATGCTGCGCGACCGCCTACGTGTGTTGGAACAAAACAGTAACAGCAACAAAAAACTCAACGACGAAGACAAGGTAAATATGCAACAATACATTGCACGCTGCTATGGTAGCCTTACTACGTTTAACGTGTTATTTAAAAACAAAGAACATTGGTTTGTAGGTGAAAAAATCGGTAGTGAGTAGTTAAGCAGTTACGTTAATTTTTTCAGTAAGGCATGTGTATAGTCACGTACCTTATTGATGTTAGTAGTTATTCTAGTAAAAAAAGGATAGCTAGTATATATCAATTTGTTGTTATCCACAAGACGGCTTATTTGTGTGAATAAATATTATTAACCACCATATAAGTTTTTAAACAAGCTTGTTTAAATTGCTTTTAAATAAAATTTAAGCAAGTATGGAAGCAACAAACACACCACCAACAGCACCAAAGCCACAAAACAATTACCAAGATATTGTGAGCTATTTATCAGCGTCTAAAACCGCTTTAACCAATGCAGCCTTTCCTAATATAGCACCTAAACTAGCTGCTATAGGCTACACAGCCGCAGAAATTACTGCCAAGCTGCAAGAGATTGCTACCCTTGAAGCCCTAAACGAAGCACAGAAAAAAGAGTATGGCGAACAATACGAAGCCACTGCTACCTATACTGCTACAGAAAATGCGCTACACACCACATATATTAACAACCTTACTATTGCTAGGGTAGTTTTTAAAAACGATGTGGCAGCACAAGTAGCACTAGCCCTAAATGGCGAACGTAAAAAAAGCAAAAGTGGCTACCAAGCACAAGCATTACAGTTTTATAATGGCGTATTGCTAAATGCAAACTACAAAACAATATTAGCCGTAAGAGGTATTACCGAAGCGATTGTAACAAGCCAAAAAACAGGTTTTGAAGGCTTGAGCAACCTAGAAGCCAAACAAAAGAAAGAAACAGGTGAAGCGCAAGCCGCTACTAGAAAGCGTGATGCTGCTTTGGATCTTTTTGAAGATTGGATGAGCGATTTTAAAGCAATGGCCATTGTAGCCCTTAGCGATACCCCACAACTACGTGAACAACTTGGCTGGAAAGAATAAAATGTAAAAAATAGTATGCCCCCTAACGAGAAAAGCCCAATTTGCTATGGCAATGCGGGCTTTTTCTTTTAAAAAATGGCTAAGGGCAGATGCCTAGCCATTTTTATGTGACCCTCAACCATTTTTTGGCGTCCCTCAACCATTTCTGAATGACGCTCAACCATTTTCGAGAGCCTCTCAACCATTTCTTGGTGACCCTCATCCATTTTCAGGCAACCCTCAACCATTTTTGAATGACGCTCAACCATTTTTGGGACGACATCTAATTTTCATAAAATGTTCTAGTATGTCATAAAAAACTAACACCTTCCCTTATTACAGCGCTGTTATTTTGCTACTATTCCCTACTTTTGCCACAGCTCTATAACTCACGAACGCCTAAGTGCCACCTAGGAAATTAATGTAGTGGGAATAGCGTTTTTTATTTCTCGCTCTATGACGACTGTACAAACCAACAACCAATCTCAAAGTAATACTTCAGAACAATGGTTCGATGATTTGGTAGCTACTTTGCGTACACACCAATTAATGATTGAAACGCAAACAGCTAATGAAGATACTAGAACCATTTACAACATTTTAATGGGTGGTAATCCCTTATACGTTGCGCATTTATCTAGAAGCGTCTCTCAACGTCAAATTATTAGTAGTATACTATGGGATTATTTAAAAACTATCAAAGACATCAAACCACAAAAATTAGCGTTTGACTATAATGATTCTGAAGTACTAGTATGGGCGCAAATTGACGAACATGATGAACAATTAGAAAAACAATTGTACTTAGCAGAAGCCGCAATTAATGCTAAATACCACCAATATGGCTTTGATATGACTTCTATGATTGTTGAAAGTTGCGATAATGTAACCATACCTAACCACTATAAACCTTACGTTAGTTAACTGTATTAGTGGCAACCTTTCAAGAACATATTAACCAAGCCAATAGCAATATTGCGTTTCTACAAAACATCAATAACAGTATTGATAACTGTATAGATTGGCAAGTGACCGTAGCATTTTACACTGCTTTACATTTAGTAAATGCTCATATTTCCTCTAATGGCTTGCAATATAGAAGGCACACCGATGTAAAAGACGTTTTAAATCCTTACAACAAACTATCGCTTCTAAAACTTCCAGAAGATGAATATATAGCTTATGTAAGCCTGCAATCGCTTTCTAGAAGAGCAAGATATTTGGTAAGTGAAAAGGATGGTAACCTTGCAAATAGTGCCGCTTATTTAACGTACGAAAAGCACTTAGCCAAGGCATTAAAACATTTAGATGTGCTAATGCAACATTTTAGTGCTAAGTATAGTTTTGCAATGCCTACAATAACAGTAAAATGTTCTGAACTAAAGATTACACCTGCTGTAAAATACCTGATGCAAGCGTAAGTAATTGACCACACTGGCAACTACTTTTATCTCTTTGCCTTTTTGCCTCACCTACCCTTTCAAAAAGCAAAACTCATATACTCTATGGATTGTTGTTAATTGACGGAAATCTTCATTTTAAACTTGCAAAATATCCGAATCTTTCCAATCGTCTTTACCCAAAATACCAGACTCGTATTGTACCTTAAATAAATTTTTTGCCACTTGTTTTATGTCTTTATTTGTTGGGTTGCTTTTGTAAAATTTAGTAACCGCTTTCATCATATAAGTTATTGCTAGCTCAGTATTGGCAAACATGGGGTGCTTTTCCATGTCATCTCTAAATGTCAACTTACCCGAACCCCTATTTGCAGCAACTTTCAAAAACAGTTCTTCTTTGGTGTAAGTTTTTGATAAATCCGCAACCACATTAAACATAAACTTTAATACCCCATAATCAGGGTTGTCATTCATTTGTGTAATAAAATGCTTGCACACTTCAACCGTTTCTTCTGTGGTTAAACTTGTAAACCACGTATACACTTCTTGCGTTGGTTGTTGTAGCAATTCGAGCGTTAATGCTAGTTTCTGCTCCATACTGATTGTTTTATAGTTTGTTACACTTTTAAAAAGCCTAACTCATACACCATGGGTTGTAGTTTTTCGGTGAGGGCTTTGTAGGCTTCTTCAAAAGGTTTAAAGTTGACGGGTACAAAATCGCCACTAGCATTGCGGGCTTGTAAGGCTTTGCGCACCTGATACCAACCTACATCTGCACGGTTTAGTTTTAGTTCTTCTCGTACGGCTTTTACATCGGTATGGGTAAAATAGGCTTGCCATAGTTTTTTGCCTTCGGCTAAAACTTGATTTGCTTCGGTTGAGAACTTCCCGAAAGTTGTAGAACTTTCGGGAAGTTCGGCGAGGTACTGCACCATAAAATCGCTTTCAAACCTATCGGGGCTGCCTAGTTCTGCTTCGGTAAAGGGGATGAAATGGTTAACGATGCTCCAGGTTTTGCCATTCCATTCTAAGCCATCCGCACTAGCAGTAAGGTTACTACCATTAAACAGCATCCATATTAAACAATCACTTTTAAACTCATTGCTTAATGGTTTATCGGGTTGTAAGAATTGATCTCTATCATTGAGCCAAGTGGGTTTTACTACTCTACGAACTGTGAAAATTATAGCTGCTTGCCAAAGATTTTCTTCATTGATATAAAAACCATTACCCCCACCATACGGCGAAGAAAAAACAACTGTTTGTTGAGTAGCATGTTGAATATCATTAACGCCACAATACATGTAGGCTTTTGCATCTTCACTCCAAGTTGAAACTCTTGCTGCACCAGGTGTTGGTGCAATAGCATTCTTTAAAGGAATTACATCTACTTTATTTGCTCTTGGTCTTTTCATCCATACATTCAAATAGGTATTAGATGGCAAATTGTAAAAGCTCTTCTGACCAATTGGCGTAGCATCTTTATCTAAAACATCTACTTCGATTTCTGTAAATGGAATCTCTTTTTTACTATTTGTTTTCCAAACCAAAAAGCCAATAGGGAAGTTTCCTTTTAAGCCATCAAATGATTTGCTATGCACTACAAAACCACCCAAATATTTGGCATTCCAAGCCTCTCTAAATTTTTCAAAGTTGGGTGCATTTACATATTTCATTTTGCTAAACATAGCCAATACCGCATTTGGTATTTCTTGAGCTACCCTTGCTACAAATTGTGTAAACAATTCATTACTTGCTTTGCCATATTTTGTCATGGCAGTTGTTCCGAACTTAGTCTTGGCAA
>JAIXOS010000059.1 GCA_027486695.1 Chitinophagaceae bacterium
ATTTGAGGGATACTGTCCTGAAATGATTTTTTATGGGTCTACCAATTCAGTATTGAACGAGGGTACTGCCGTAAGTTTATTGGCCAATCAAGATAGCGTATTCGTCAATACCTATACCACACAAAGCAATTCACTTTGGGTAAGCTCAAGTACTTGGTCGGGCTCGGCAGTTCCTACAGCTACCAACAATGCACAAGTGAGCCATAATGTAGTAATAGATAACAATGTATCGGTTAACTCACTAACTGTTGCGCCAGATAAAACAATTGTTATTCAGTCGGGTAATACCTTAACTGTGAATGGCAATTTGGATAATAGAGGAACGATTACTGGGCAAGGCACCTTAATTATGAGTGGCGGAGTGCTCAATAGTACGGGACAGTTGCGTAATCTAACCATCAACAAGCCCGGAGGAACAGTAACGCTTGGTGCTACCTTATTATTGTCGCAAGGACAGTTAACCATTAATGCGGGAACCTTTGCACTAGACAATTACGATGTTGTGTTGCAGTCTACAAGCATTGCCAACACCTCGCATATTGGGGTTATGGGTAATAGTGCCCAAATAAATTACAACGGAACAGGCCGCTTTGTGGTTGAGCGTTTTTTGAACAGTGCAAGACGAGGTTACCGCAACATTGGTTCAAGTGGTATTTTCAGCGATAGTGCCATTTACCACAATTGGCAAGAGGGGGCAACTACCAACAATCCCAATCCCAATCCGGGTTATGGTATGAAGAAAAAAAAAAAAAAAGGTAGTGGAATAGATATGACCACCGGTTTAGATAGAACCACCACCGGCAATCCAAGCTTGTGGCAATATAGTCTTAACGATGCCTTTGTAGCCATCAGCAATACGCGCACCAAAAGATTACTTCCCTTTGAAGGTTATTTTACGGTGGTACGTGGCGATAGAAGCTACAACTTATTCAATCCCAATCCAGAAATGTTGCGGGCAAGTACCATTTTGCGCAATAGAGGTAGATTAACCACCGGAACGGTGCGTTTAAGCAGTCGTAGTGCACCACAGTGGGCTTTCAGTTCTGTGGCTGATGGAAGTTTCCGTTTAAACAGCAATGCAACACCAAATGGCAAAGACCCAAGTAATTATGGATACAGTTTGGTTGCCAATCCTTATTCTGCTGCCATCAATTGGAGCAGCATTCACCAACGCAGCGATAGCGTAGGATATAGCAATGGTAAATTGAGCCCATACTATTGGGTATGGAACCAAAGTGCCAATGGCGGGCAAGGTGCGTGGGTTACAATACACAAAACGGGCACTGCCAATATAAATGGACTCAATGACCAAGTAATTCAACCCGGACAAAGCTTTTTTATACAAAACAGCAATACAACTGACAGTATTGTATTGGAAATACGCGAAACCGACAAATTAACCAATCGAACAGTCAATCCATTTAAATCGGTGTTTGGAACCAACGAAACCGCACAATCGCCCGACAAACTAAGGTTTCATTTATGGAAAGTGGTACGCAACGGCAATCAATTGGCCGATACCATTTTGAATGACGGGGGTGTAGTCCTGTTTGCGAATGATTACAATAAAGGAATAGATGTGAATGATGCCGCTAAATATGCCAATACCACAGAGAATATTGGAATTGTTAATTCCGGGAAAGTGCTCAGTATAGAATGTCGCTCTCTAAGTCAGGTGGGTGATAGTATTGGTGTACGCATGTGGAACTTGAGCAAAGATTCAACCTATCTTTTACAAGTAATCAGCGAAAATTACCTTGCAGATAGTACCTACCGCGTTCAAGGCTTTTTGCGCGATAAGTATACAGCACGCAACTATCCACTAAACAATAACGGCACTTTACAACTTGCATTTTCGCCCACGGTAGATAGTGCTAGCTTTTGGCAACGCTTTGTAGTGGTATACCAAGCAGCCGAAGTTCTTCCAGTAAATCAGTTGCTTTTAACCCTTCAAACTTCTTCCAACAATGGTCAGCAATTGTCTTGGAATACCATAGCCACTATGCCGGTAACACAGTACCGATTAGAGAGCAGTACCAATGGTGTACAGTACGTGCCATTTGCCACCTTATCGGCCAATAGTCGGGCATATCCCATTCCTGCCGCAAATCAAAACACTTATTATCGTGTTGTGGCACAATTAGCAACAAGCTTTGTATACAGCAATGTAGTAGCGTGGACACCAACGACGAATAGATATGTACAAATTTACCCAACTGTACTAACTTCCGGAGCTACCTGTAAAATGGTTATGCAAGGAGAGAAAGGCAAATACACCATTCGCATTATCAATGCGGTAGGCCAGGCGGTGTGGCTAAGTAGTTTTGTGCACGATGGTAATTCCACCACTCAACTAAACCTATTGGAAGGGGTGTCATTAGCCCAAGGCAATTATCGTGTACAAGTGTTAAAAGAAGGCATGCAAAAGGAGTGGGCACCAGTTCAGCAAATTATGGTGCAATAACCATCAATTAGAGGGTGTATAAAGGGTGGTATTTGTTTATGAGGTGATGAATAAAAAATATTGTACCATTTTTCAAATGTGATTTAGCTACAAAACATAAACAAAGTAGCCAATTAGTATTTGATTTTTTGTTTCCCAAGAAAAAAATAGCTAATAGAATTTGTTTCTGTTAGCTATTTTTTTTGAACAAAAATGAATACTTCACCAATAGAAAATTACTTACGTTTAACCCGCAATTATGCAATATCCAAGTATTTGTCAATAAAATCATTTCAACAATGCATCAAAAGCGCGGTTTCATTTTATTAATAGCGGGTAGTTTGTCATTTTACCAATGTTTTTCACAACCAATTGCTGCTGATATATTACCAACTGTAGAATCACTTTCCAAAAAATCAGCTCAACTTCACAAATCAGTGGCAACGCTTAAAAAAAACTCATTTAGCGAGATTTTTAAAGCAAGTATTTTACATATAGCCCTTGAACGAATTGACTCAAGTTTGCAGTTGGGGATTGTGAAAAATATGCCCGAACTACTTGAAGATGTTGAAAAAAGCATACCACAAAAATCTGATTATTTTGCGGAAAACAATACAGCATCCCCCAATCTTTCGGTACTGCGTAAGCCATTCAAAACAATTAACAATCCCTATATAGATTTTGCAGCTGAAGGCTTTAAAGAATACATTCAGTGCAACAATGGTATGGATTTTTCTTTTGGCGTAAACAGATTGTCTCCACGCAAATACATATTTGATGAAACGCAGAATATGTTTACACCACGACCATACAATGTCCGACATGTAGCTGCTACTGCCGAAACGTTGTTTTGGCTATTTAGTAATCCTTATAGTCCATTCTTTACCCAAGACAAACCAAATGCCTATACCGAAGAACTCCTGTTAAGATGGCTAAGAAGAATGCACGCTTATACAGATGCTATGTATGTTTTTGGCAATGTAGTAAAGGGACAAAAAGAATACCTAGATGATTTTGCCATCAATGCTTTTAGCACCGTTTTGAGAGAATCAATCACGCTTTATCCCCATTTTTTATTGCCAACACAACGTAAAATTTGGTTTGAAGCCATTCATACCAATGCCGAAGAACTTTTTAGGCAGTCAGAAAATATGTATGGACTTTATCCCAACATTGATATTGTAAGAGGCTATGAATTATTAAATTTTGGATTGTTACTCAATAATGAGGCTTACCTGAAAAAAGCTGATTTTTTACTGCATGCAGTGGAAAAATTTATTTACCCCGATGGTGCAGTAGGCTATATAGGAGCTCAAAATGAAGTGCCGGGCTACCAAAGTAGTGTAATCAGGGATCTTGCCAATTATTATCGCATTACCCAAAATCCTATTATTCCGGATATGATTAAGCGTTGCCAATGGTACGGCCCCACCATTGGCGTTACGCCCGAATTTTATACTTGTCCGGCATGGAAACATATGTGGAATGATGTTGAAGGGATTGATATTGGCGGAGAACCGGTTGTGTTTTTTTCAAAAAATCCTTATTTAAGGGCTATGCAAGGGTTACCAAAAACAGTTGACGATAAGCGAAATAGATACAAAGGATGGTTTAACCATTTGTGGAATATAGAATGGTATAGAGACGATATTCCAGCAAAGCGCTTACCGGATAGCTTTACAGTTGCCGACAGAAATATCAATGGTGTCCGAGCTCAATATGGTCGATTTGTTTATGCTGCCACGTTACGACATATTCCCACCAATCCACCGGTTGATGTAAAACGCCCCGATCCGGGTCACAGCACACTCATTGGCGGACTAATTTACAATGGTGCCGATTCATCATTAAAGTCGGCCATCATGGGCGCAACTATTCGGTTGAAAATGCACAACAAACCCGATAGTGAAAAGGCCGCTTGGGCTTGGCAAACGTCAAATATGAAAAGTTCGCAAACCATTGGTCGGCATTTTAGTGCAATACAAGCTACTTATCAATTACACCAATGGGGAAGCTCAAAAAAGGGCACTGATATTGATGCTCAAGGAAAACAAATGTGGTTACAACTGCCCGACAGAATTATTGGACAAGTATCCGTAAAGTCCTTATCGGATGCCTTAAAAACCTATGCAATTAATGGTGTCATTAACTTAGGTTATGGCGGTTCTGCAAAAGGAAAAGAAATTACCCTCAAAAAAATAGATGATCACCATTATGAATACGACGAATATCTAATAACGCTGCATCATCATACCTTCTCCAAATTCAATTGGGTGATGAATAAATTTAGAAATGCCAATAATACCGAGTTGGTTTGGCTCGATTCATTATCAAGTAACGGTAGCAGTATTACGCCATATTCGGTTGCAAAAAATACTGAATACAATTATTTAGTTGAAATAAAACCTACTTGGAATAAAACAACGGATGCCAAAATTGAAGAACTGACACTTGATAATGGATTAACCGGTTTCCGTTTTTCCTTCGATAAATCTCTAATTACCATTGTTATAAACAATTCAAATAATATAGCTGATTACGTAATTGATTGGAAATTGCCCAAGCATATTACCAAAAGTATACACCAATCCAAGTCAAACACATTGATTAATACTGCTTTCCCAACTTCATTACAAATTCCAAGTAACGAGCATATTGTTTTGATTGAAAGTAATAATGCCAATTTACACCAACCAAGTTGGAAAAACTATCAGGAAATGATTTTGGAAAAAGAGAACATGAAAAAGAAATAAAAAACATCTTAGAGCCTGTTTGTAATGAATTTCAATGTTGGCTAGGGTAATTTTTGGTGATTATTTTGTTCATGCCCTTCGCCGAAAATGCCTTATTTCGATAGTGAAAATGGCTTTTTTTTCTCAAAAACAAGCTATAGCAATGCTTTTTTCAAATAGGTTCTTTGTAAAAATTATTTTCAGGGCGTTCCCCTTCGGGTCGGGCTTTACGCTTTTACTCCTCGCTGCGCTGCGGGGTAATCGCTGCAATCCCTAACGCTGAACGCCGTTGATTATTGTGGTTTATCTCAAAAGCACAACACTAATAATCAGTAACGGAATGTTACTAATGGTTTAAATGTGGCACCTCCAATAGTACTATGCCAACTGTATATCCTATAGCCCAATACCCAACAACAGCAAGGGCATCCAACTGCTGCATTCAACCGCCATCCACACACCAATAACCCACTTTTGTATCAATCGCCACTCATATTTACCCCATCTCAAGTTGGTTTTTGGCCATGCAAGTTGTAAATGCCCTTCCCAACCGTTGGAAAGTGTCCCTGCAAGTTGCAGGAAGCCTTTCCAACAGTTGGTTTTGCTCCCTGCAAGTTGCAGGAGCCTTTTCCAACAGTTGGTTTTGCCTCCTGCAAGTTGCAGGAGCCTTTTCCAACGGTTGGTTTGCCTTCCTGCAAGTTGCAGGGCTATTTTCCAACTATTGATGTACCGGTAACTATAAACTTAGTATCAATAGAGGCCATATTGAGGTTATTTTCCCATACATTCAAAGGCAATTGCGGAATGAAACGGTTGTTGCCTGCTTG
>JAIXOS010000040.1 GCA_027486695.1 Chitinophagaceae bacterium
CCTAAATGCGAGGGTTAGCCTGCTTCATTTGAATAGATTCTCTAGTATTTTTCCGCCAATCAACTAATCTGCATTGCGTGCAAAAATAATTTTTTGACTCAAAAGATAAGGAATCGGTTGCCCTAAATACGTTGCTGGTAGCCAATGGGGTTGCAGCATCAATACTCTTATCGCTTCTTTTGCCAACATTGGGTGTACATCGAGTGGATTGGTAACAATAACATTTGCAACAGTACCTGTTTTATCAAGTGCAAATTTTAAAAATACCGAGACCTTTGCGGATTTTTCAGATGGAGCAATGGTGATATATTTAATACCTAATTCAGCATTCAAATTGCTTTTCAAATGTTGAGTCCAGCTTTTATCGCCTCCTTTAAACATAGGCGATTGGTAAATTGAACTCCAAACAAATTGGCGTTTTGGTAAGTTGGGAAGCTGAAAAATAGAATCAGACACATTTGTTTCCTCAATTTTATAGACTTCATATTCTTCCGTGTAAAAAGAATCTGTGTATTTGCTTTTTAAACAGACGCTATTGCCATTTTCGTAAATCGAGCTGTCCAAAAAAAGTTTTTCTGTTCTGTAAGTAGTTGAACTAATAATTATTTTATTACATTCATAACCCAAAAAAGTAGTTGGCAAATGTTCTATGGTTATGCTTGTTCCCTTATTTGCGCGTCCTTTTTTTATACTAAATAACGTATCAAAATGATAATTATGCAAAAAGTTAGAGTCGCCGTTAGCAGGAATATAGTTAGTATAATATTTATCAATTGTTTTACTGCCCCAACGTGAGTGGTAGGTGATGGAAGAATCACCTTCTACAATAAAGCGCATCCAATCCTCACTACTAATATTATTTACATGCGAAGTCACTCTAATTACTTTGTGCAACTCCCCAGAAAATACTTTTTTTTGTGCAATCACCATGTGACAACAAATGAGCCCCATAAATAATAAACGTAAATACATACACACTAAATTTTAAGCGTATGTAAAGAAAAGAAAAATTATGTAATTTTTTGAACTAAGTTGCCCCTAACTCGTCGTAGTTTCTCATTCACTCTGAGTATGGCTTTGTCTACGCCTTTTTTTTGTAGTAATAATTATAATAACTATAAATTCTTATTGAATAAGTATAAAAACTTGTACATTCAATAATGCCATATATTCAATTATTGTAGCAAATGCAACCTAAATGCGAAGGCGTAGGCACAGCCATACGCCAAGTAGCTTCGATGTTAAGCTACGCCGAGTAAGGGAATGGGGTAATTTTATGGCAGAAGTAAGTAAAGTTGTTTTTGACATACAGACAAAAAATAATAACAACATTATAATTAGAATAACTGAATTTTAAAATGAGCTACTCGTTATCAATATCATTCAAAGATTTTTCATTCAAAAACCATTTGATACTTTTTATTTTAAAAGAACTTAAAATAAAATCTATAGAATATGAAAAGGATATTGATTTTGTCAAAATAAGTAAGCTAGACATTATTAATGTAGAAACAAGTCAAATTAAATTTCATTTAAAAGATGGAGGACGTCTTTTAATTCAAAATATGAATAATTCTTTACCACGAATATTTGGCGGTAAAAATGATATACAAGATGTTTATCGTATAAGATATTTTGTCGATATGAATTATCCTGAGTTAATTACTATGGGGCACATTAACGATGATTTAGATGAAACTTTGCAAAATGAAGAAGATGTTGACTATTTCAGACAGAAGAAAGGGTTTATCCCATCATATGTAGAAATTATACCCAATCCGAATTATGTAGAAAGTGCTCCGGGTATGGATATGATAGCTAAAGGATTTATAAGTATCGAAAGCCTACCAGGTCATTATCACCAAATGAGTTATGCTGAAAAGCTATGGTTTGGAAGTTGTTGGCAAATGTATTTTAGTCCAGAATATTACAAATACATACCCAAGTTTTTGTTTGATGAATTTCAAGATTGTTGCGAAAACAAAGTATTTGATAATGGACTTCGAAAGATTACTTTATTTAACAATCCCGCAGAATATGATTTGCCCGAAAATAGGGCAAAACAATGGGCATTTCGTAGGGCTGTTGGCATAGATAGTATTGCCCATGAATTAACCAAACAAGCTAACCGCATTGAACCCAAAAATCTGCCGGTAATCATAACAAAAAAGAATTGCGTTAAGGGGGAGACCAAAGTTACAATATACAAAGAGAATAAAATGATAATTAGAGAGTTTTTAGATGATGGAATAACGATGGTTTTTGAAGAAATACGAAACGTTAAAAGCTCATCGCCATTCGACTTTTTTATAAAAAGACTATTTAAATAGTATAAGCTTATCCTCCAACTTTACGTAGTTCATAATTTTCGAACCTAGCGTATGCCTTTGCCTACGCTGTTGTTTTTTGGGTAGCGTTTACTTAGCCTTTTTAAGTATTCCACAAAGCATAAGTTGTTTCTATCAATAATGGCAGATAATTAAGCTGCTTTATTTTTACTTCGAGATTCATAGGCTAATATCTCGAAAATCGGGGTATTCCAAGAAATACAGTTATATTAAATCATGGTATTGACAACATCATTCAACTTTTAAGATAATGAAAAACGTTTTTTTGTGTTTATTAGCATGTATTGTATTGTTAACAGTCGGTTGTATAGATCGAGATTCTCTGCGTCCTATTGGTTTCCGCTATAAATGGTTCGAGAATACACCTGTTTGGCCTTTAGCCCAAGCAGTAAGAGATGAGGATACTGCCCAAATACGCTATTGGGTTCAAGAAAAGCAGATGAACGTAAACTATATCGAAAAGTCAAGATGGGGTAACACTTTATTTCACTTGGCAGTAGGTAATTCACAATATTTGTCAGTAAAAGCCTTGTTAGAGTGCGGCGCTAACCCTAATATATTCGATAGTATCGGTCTGCGACCTATTAGTATAGCTAATGACAAATATGATCCAATTCGCCATAGCCATAATAGACTGAAAATAATAGAGCTTTTATTAAAGTACGGTGCCAACCCTAATGATTATAAGTGGTACAAGAAAGGATATAATCATAAATATACAATTGGTAGTACTCCCTTAGGAACTGGTTCTGTTGATTTAGAGGCAGTTAAATTACTTATGCGTTATGGTGCAGATATAAATTTAAAGCGTTACACTTTTTTGGATGATGGCGATTCAATACTCCATTATCATATATGGGAAAATATATATTATAACATCAAACCTATTTCAAAGGATGATGAATCTTCTATTCATGTATTGAAATACCTGGTGGTAGACCTTCATATGCCCATGCCCGATTCCATTTATTCTGAATGTTATACCCACGAAAAAAAGAAAGATATTTTTGTACGTAGTTCTTTAAACTTCATTGAAGATGCAAAATTGACGCATATTGGCGATAAAATAGCTAGGGAGCAAATTTTGCGGTATCTCAAAAAAATTGGTTATCCCCACTTTTGAGGGTATGTTAGCAATTGCTAAATACTACCCTGAGTAGTAACTGACAAACTATTTTTGACAACTTAATTTGTCGAGTGTCAATCATACTACAAAACGTTGGAGCTGGTTTGCAATTCAAGTATTGAAGGGGCATAAGGCAAGGGTTTTGGCGTGCATTTCAATAGGGATGTATTGCTTGTTATAAAAACGTGGGCATTATTATTTTGGCATAAAAAATAATAATACCAATTCTAGCCAGTGGCAATATGAAGGTTTAAAATACAAAACCAATAACTGGTTTTTTGTATCAATGTCTTATGGATATTGTTGATTTATTGAAACGTTGGGAACAGTATTCAAATGGTGGTCTATGGAGGGGGGCTGTTTGAACGACAAATCCTCATTTATAGAATTAAATATGGTCTTGATTAACATTTGCACACCCATAACTTAACAATCTACACCCTCAGACCAGCAAGGCTAAATTATTTTTACTAAAGTTTCAAAACTCTGTTTTCTATTTTTTTTGAATGCAGTGAAACGATTGTTTTTTGCTATGATGAATTCTAAATTGCTATATACTTTTCTCGTGTTTGCGATGACTATGCAAGGCGTTTGTTTACAGGCGCAAACAAAAAAACATCGTGGGTAGTTTCGAAACTTTTAACTCTTGGGAATCCTATTTTAGTATCTCATCGATAAGTTTAAACAACTATAAATACAAAAATAAAACACCTTAAGTATGAAAAAAATTATTTATGGAATCTTTATCTTTGTAACTATTGCAGGAAAGAGCCAGAACAAAGCGAGCAGCGATAAAGTATACCAATCGTCTTATGAGTCGTTAAAAAACTATGCCGCACCGGAGTGGTATGAAGATGCAAAGATAGGATTTTGGGTACATTGGGGTGTTTATTCGGTACCCGCTTTTGCTGGCGATCATGCAGCGGAATGGTATGGTCGTTGGATGTATGCTACCGATTCTATTGGCGAGAAACGAGGATTAGCGACACATAAACATCATATTGCTACTTATGGCAATCCTTCCGTTTTTGGATACAAAGATTTCATTCCCATGTTTAAAGCTGAAAATTTTAACGCCAAACAGTGGGCAGATCTTTGCGTAAAAGGTGGTGCCAAATTCTTTTGTATGATGGGAGTTCATCATGACAATTTTGCTATGTATGCTACTAAATTATCGCGTTTCAATGCTGCCAAAATGGGGCCAAAACGTGATTTAGTAGGAGAAATGGAAAAAGCGATAAGGGCAAGAGGGCTAAAGTTTGGCGTTTCAAATCACTCTGGTTGGAACCCTAAATTCTTTGCTTATAATTTTTTAAATAAATACGACGCAAAAGATACCACTTACCAAGACCTCTATGGAACACCAGTTGTCAAAAGCTGGAGCGTTACCCAAAGCGAAAGAGATTTAAATCGTTGGTTAGCAAGATCCAAAGAGTTAAGTGATATGTACAAACCAGATTTGTATTATTTCGATTGGGATATAAATGAGCGTCAATTTGAATCTCGAAGGATTGAATTTGCAGCACATTACTATAATAAGTCTATTGAATTTGGTAAAGGTATTTTTGGCTCGCCGGGGGTTGTTATTAATTATAAAGATAAGGCTTTTCCGGCAGGTACTGCGGTGCTTGATCACGAACGTGGCGGCGAAAAATCAATTCCCAACATGGTTTGGCAAACCTGCGATTGCGTGTACGATGGCGATAATTGGGGGTATGTAAAAGATTCGCCCATTAAGCCAACCAATAAAATCATAGATGAATTAGTGGATATTGTTAGTAAACGTGGGATATTAATGTTGTCATTTGCACCAAGACCAGATGGAACATTTCCAAATGAACAACAGCAATTGATGTTTGATATGGGCAAATGGTTAAAAACCAATGGTGAAGCCATTTACAGCACAAGACCTTGGACTGTTTTTGGTGAAGGACCTTCGTTAGAAAAGAAAGGGAAATTCACTGCACAGGATATTCGTTTTACAAGAAACAAGGCCAAAACAATACTGTATGCCATTTTATTAGAATGGTCAAATAGCGGAGATATTGTAATTAAAAGTATTAATGCAAAAAATACTTCAAAAAATGATATCAAAAAGATATCCATCATTGGGTCTAATGAGAAAATTAGTTGGGTGATAGATGATAATGGATTAACCATAAAACAACCAAAAGTAAAGCCGGCCAATGATTATTCGTATCCAATAAAAATTGAGTTTAAGAACTTAATTACAGGTCTGTAAGTAATTAATAATCATAGGTAATGAGCCATATAAATACTTATTGATTGTGTGGATTATTAAAAAAATAATCGCCAAATAAATTTTTTACAAATGCGACGGATACTAGTTTCAATGTTTCTTATTACTTGTGGTTATGGTTATGCACAGCATACAAATAACGTTTACCTAACTTGGCGTAGTTTGTCTACATTTCACTTGGCGTACGGCTGTGCCTACGCAGTTTTTTGTAGTGATATTTACTATAAATTTTTATTGAATAAGTATACTAATTTGCATATTCGAAAATGCTATACATTCAAACATTATAGCAAATGCTAACTAAATGCGAGGGAGTAGACACTGACATGCGCCAAACTGCTTCGATGTTAAGCTACGCCGAGTAAGGGAGGTAATTAAGCAGATTCTTAATTTAAAACATTATTTACCTATACATTAATTTGGAAAATCAACGATTTAATTTTACTTGTGCATAGCATTCCAACTGTTTGTATTTTTTTTGGTCGAAACTTTTAACTCTTGGGAATCTTATTTTAGTATCTGGGTAATAAATATGAACAACTTCCATAAATTAAGTTATGAAAAAAATACATTTCAAATGTGTCGATTTAAAAAGCATAAAGTATATAATTTTTGTTGTATTTTTTTTGTTTGCAACTATTAGGAGCTTCAGTCAAGCTATTAAGGTTTCTGTTAATACAGATCAGCCCAATATTGCCATTTCAGAAAATGTACTTGGGTTAAGCTATGAAACGAGTATCATGGCACCCGATGTAAATGGGCTAAGATATTTTCGTCCCGATAACCGTCCGTTGTTGCAACTTTTTAAAACGCTCGGCATAAAAAATCTTCGAATTGGAGGAAATTCGGTGGATGACCCTAAAGTAGCATTACCAAGGTTAGAGGATGTTCGTTCTTTTTTTGAATTTGCAAAATTGGCAAAAGTAAAAGTGATTTTTTCTGTGCGGTTAGAAAATGGAGAACCGCAAAATGCAGCATCATATGCAAAACTAATTCACGATAACTATGCTGATATACTTGAATCGTTTGCCATTGGTAATGAACCAAGTTATTACAAAAACTATCATTTGTATTTGACGAAATGGAAGATTATTAGGGATGCTATACTTTCAGTTTACCCCGACGCAAAATTTTCCGGGCCCGACCAAAACCCTAATCCGGAGTTAATTAAAAAGATTGCCCGCGATTTAGGTAATCCTTCCGGACATCTAACCCAAATAACTCAGCATTTATACCCTTTCGGATGTTCCTACAAAAATCCTGAGGTTGCTTGGAATGGTGGAGATGTTACAAAATTATCAGCAATAGATGTTCATCAGGCGCAGAAAAAAATGTTATCTCCAGATGCGTATAAAATTTATGAACAAACACTATCTGGCTTTTCGGATGCAGTAAAAGGTTCTACTTTAAGTTATCGACTTACAGAAACTAATAGCTTTTGGTTTAGCGGACTCCAAGGCGCTAGTGATAGCTATTTATCCGCTTTGTGGGGGCTCGACTATTTACATTGGTGGGCTGCTAAAGGTGCAAAAGGATTAAATTTCCATAACGGAGATCGCACAGGTGGTTCTGTTAATTTGCCTTGCAGGTATGCTGCTTTTGTATCGCAGCATAAGGGATTTGAAGTACGACCTTTAGCTTATGGATTAATGTTTTATTCGCTAAGCGGGACAGGGTATTCGCTACCCGTTACAGTAACCAACAATCTAGTGCTTCCGCAGAATATAGCAGCATATGCAGTTTTAAATTCCGAAAATGAGGTTTTTGTAACGCTTATCAATAAAAATACCAATATTGATTTAGGTGCCGCTGATATAAAAATAACATTGAACCAACCATTTGTAAATACTTCTACGCAAGCAATATATCTCACTTCTAAATGGCTTAACAAGTCGTTAGAACCATATAAGGTTTTGCTTGGTGGTAGCGCTATTACCAAAAATGGGCATTGGGCGGGCAAGTGGAATACGATACCTTCAAATGCTGATTCAAAAACCATAGATATAAGTCTTTCGCCTGCAAGTGCTGTTATTTTGAAGATTAAGCGGATTGAATAGTTAAAGACCATTGTCTCGGCTCGCTTTTTAGAATCGTTCACGGTATCCCTATTCCCTAAAACGGCTTCGTACACGCCGTTTTGCCTCGCTGTTCGACATGTTGTTCCGTTAGGGCATCTCTGATACCTCCTAATGTACCATCCATCCACGCTTCATAGTGTAGTCAACCATTGCACTGAATGGCGCAACGGTTATTATTCCCTTCCCAAACGGCATATTCAACGTAAATGCAAATGCTTGATCAGTCAATTTATCTGCGTCAATCAATTTCCCAAAACTTGTCTATAGGTGCGTACCAGTATCGAGTAAGCCATTTGGCACAAATACCCACGCCGCTTTTGGCAAGAATGGTTATTTTTAAACCTGAAATTTAAAACACAGCCATATGTTGCATCGTTTTGTGTGGTTGTTGGGGGCATGCTTAACCTCAGCAACTATTGTTCAGGCCCAAGTTAAGCCTACTGCTAACTACAGCAAGCGGATATCGTACCAAAATGGTATATTAACCTTTACACCTTACGCTTCCAATATTGTAAAAATTACCTACAAAAAAGCCGGCGATACCCTTTCCGAAAACATTAGCGACGCAATAATTGCACAGCCTGCAAAAGCGGCATTTAATTACGCTGTAGCCGGCGATACCGTTATGATAGGCAATGTGGTGCTATTGGGTACACACCAAACTGAGGAGGGCTACAAAGGCTTTCAATTTTTGTTAAGTGCCAACGAAATGCTATTTGGTGGTGGCGAACGTGCCATACCCCTCAATCGTAGGGGGTACAAACTAAATTTGTACAACAATCCGTGGTATGGCTACGCCGAAGGGGCCGACAACCTCAACTACTCTGTTCCGTTTTTTTCTTCTAGCAATGGGTACGGACTATTTTTTGATAACCCTGCAAAAGCCTATGTTGATTTAGGAAAAACGCAATCCAATGTGTTAGAATATGGTACACAAAGTGGCGAATTGAACGTATTTGTTATTTTAGGAAAAGATTATAGCTCCCTGTTGCAGAGCTACCACCAACTTACCGGCACACAGCCGTTGCCGCCACGGTGGGCACTAGGCAACTTTATGAGCCGTTTTGGCTACACTAGCCAACAACAAGCCACCGATATAGCACGTACCATGGAGGAAGAAAAAATGCCTTTCGACGCGGTTATTTTCGACTTGTTTTGGTTTGGCGATAGCATAAAAGGTACTTTGGGCAATTTGGATTGGGTAAACAAAAAAAAATGGCCACAACCGCAAACAATGGTGCAGCAGTGGAAACAGAAAAATATTCAAACCATCCTTATTACCGAGCCTTTTGTTTTAAAATCTACCCCTAACTACGCAGCAGCACGTCAGTTTACGGCAGTGGATAGCAATCGGAATCCATACGAACTAACCGATTTTTATTTTGGTAACGGCGGATTGATAGATATTTTTAGAAAAGATGCGCAAGATTGGTTTTGGCAGTTTTACCAAAAACAAATGCACCTAGGCGTAGAAGGTTGGTGGGGCGATTTGGGCGAACCAGAAAAACATCCCGACAATTTGTACCACAGTTTACCCAACAAAGGAAACGGTCGTTTATTTGCAGCCAATGAAGTACACAACTTATACGGCCATACTTGGACAAAAATGTTGTTTGAAAAATATGCGCAATATTATCCGTCTAAACGATTGTTTAGCTTAAACCGAAGTGGTTTTGCGGGTTCGCAACGCTATAGCATCTTTCCTTGGAGTGGCGATGTAAGCCGTAGTTGGAGCGGCCTTAAAGCACAGTTGCCCGTAATGTTGGGTATGAGTATGAGCGGTGTACCTTACGTACATGCCGATGCAGGTGGTTTTGCCGGTGGCGAGGGCGATGCAGAATTGTACCTACGTTGGTTACAATTTGCTGCTTATACCCCAATATTTCGTCCGCATGGCACCGCTTTGTACCAAGTGGATACTGCTGCCTTTAGTTATCCAAGCGAGCCCGCATTGCAGCAGCAGCCTTATAAAGATTTAGTACGTAAAGCAGTGTTAAAGCGTTACGAAATGTTGCCTTACAACTACACACTTGCTTATAGGCAAGCGCAGTTTGGAGAACCCCTAGTACGTCCACTGTATTACCAATTTCCAAACGATACCAAAGCCATGCAAGTACAAGACCAATTTATGTGGGGCGATGCCATTTTAGTGGCACCGGTATTGCAAAAAGAAGCACCACACCGCAAAATATATTTGCCCGAAGGCGAATGGTATAGCAACAATTTTAATAAAGTAAATGGTGGCAGAGAAGTGTATTTGAAAACTACACTAGCTGATATTCCCGTTTATTACCGTGCAGGCGCCATAGTGCCACTAGAAGATATGCGCATTGGAAAAATAGCTACTACTGCCGATTTTAAAAACGATTCGTTATTGATCATCCATTATTTCGCAAGCGATAAGCCTAGCGAATACACCCTTTACGAAGACGATGGCAGCAGCAAAAATGCGATAGAAACCCATCGTTACGAACTGATAACCATTAAAGCCAATCCTACCGATAAGGGTTATAAATGGACCTTCAGCAGCAACGGAGGCAACTATGTAGGCAAACCGGCTGTGCGAAGAATAAAAATGGTGGTGCACCAAAATAAAATAGCGCCAAAATCGCTCGTGATAGATGGGGTTATGCAAGGTTTGGGCAATTTGGGCAACAATGATTTTAGTTTCGATATCAACTTTACTGGCCGCACTGCCGAAATAAGTGTAGATTAAAAACAAACCACCACATTTGTGGCAATAGGAGGGTATTATATTGCGTTAGGCATATAGTACCCTCTTTTTTTGCCAATCATCTTAAGCCAATTGTAGGTATACACAGGCTGCCGAGTTAGGATTGTTGGTTTTTAGGAGATCCAAAAAGCTGGGCTAAAAATGTTTTAATGGATGTTGGTTTTCTACCCAAAAGCAGTTCTAAGTCTGACCCAATTGTTTCCAATTCTCCATTTGCTTGAGCAATGGCAAAGCCGGAAAACAAACCAATAAAGTCAGCCGGAACGCCATATTCTGCTAACGTTTGGGCATATTCCGTTGCGGTTGGAGAAATATAGTTGATGGTTTTACCGGTAATTTCAGAAAGATATTGAGCAACCTCTTTATACGAAAATGCTTCATGGCTAACAAATTGATACGTTTTTCCTGCATGATTGGCTCCGGCCAAAATTGTTGAAGTGGCTTCTGCCATTTCTGTACGCAAAACTGCTCCCACTTTGCCATTTCCGGCAGGTACATAAATTACCCCTGTTTCTACAACTTTTTCGCCTAAAAAAGCAGGCACCAAGTCCATGTAAAGAGTGTTTTTTAGAATAGTAAAGTCCATGCCGCTTTCTTTTAACCAAGCCTCGGTTTGTAAATGCGATTCTGCAACTAGCCAAAGCGGTGAAGAAGTTGTTTCATTTTTCCCTAGAAAACTAGTGTAAACAACTTGTTGTACACCGGCTTCTTTTGCTGCATGTACCACATTCCGATGGTGTGTACTACGCTTTTGAATATCGCTGCCGGATACAAATAGTAGTTTTTCTACACCTTGAAAAGCGCTAACAAGCGATGCATAGTTGTCGTAGTTGCCCGTTCGTAAAATGATTCCCTTGTTTTTTAAATCAGCAGTTCTTGCTTCGTCGCGAACCAATGCAACAATATTGGTTGAAGAAATGCCTTTTTGTAGAAGAAAATCAATTGTTAACTTTCCAAAATGCCCTGTTGCTCCTGTTACTAAAATCATTTTTTTCTTGTTTAGGTTAAATTTTTACTTTTGTTACACGAAGTAACTATTAATAGTTATTATTAGTAACAATAAGCGTGTAGATAACCTGAAATACTAGTAACAAAATGGTAACAAAAGCGGCCAAAAAAGGAGAAATTAAATGTCCTGTAACCGGAATGCTTCAGTTAATAGGGGGCAAATGGAAACCAATTATCTTGTATTGTCTTCGGTCAGAAAAAAGACGTTTTGGTGAAATAGCTGTTCGTATTCCGGATCTTTCCCGAAAAGTATTAACGGAACAACTAAAAGAGTTGGAGGCGGACGGATTAATTACAAGGCAGCAGTTTAACGAAATTCCGCCGCGTGTTGAATATGCATTAACAGCATTAGGACAAAGCTTATCGCCCGTACTGAATGAAATGGAAAAGTGGGGAATGGAAAATATTATCAGCAAACAGTGAGTAGTGCGTTACCTTGATAAAAACTAATAAAAGCACTTATACACAATAGCAGTGGGGGTAAACTTGCTACAATAACCATTTGGGTGTGTATTGCGGCAGCAATTGTGTATTTTCCTTCCACAGCTGTAACAGCTTTGTATTGGGCTTCGTATCTTCATGCATATGAAGCTACTAACAAGCTATTTTATAGGCATGTGTGCTGTATTGTTGCTGGGTTTAGATGCCCAATCGCAAATGCTACCCAAATATGAGTTCAGAGCAGTATGGATAGCCACGGTAGAAAACATTGACTGGCCTAGCCGAAAAGGGCTCAGTAGCGATGCACAAAAAGCCGAGTTTATACAATTGCTCAATTTGCACCAACGCAATGGAATGAATGCCATCATTATGCAAATTCGTCCTTCCGGCGATGCCTTTTATCCATCCGCATTGGAACCTTGGAGCGAATATTTAACAGGGGTGCAGGGCAAAGCCCCCGAGCCTTATTACGACCCGTTGCAATTTATGATTGCCGAAACCCACAAAAGAGGCATGGAATTTCATGCATGGCTGAATCCATATAGGGCAGTTTTCAATATCCATAAATCGTCGGTAGCGGCCAATCATGTTACTAAAACCCATCCCGAATGGTTTTTGGTGTATGGAAATATTAAATATTTTAATCCGGGATTGCCTCAGGTGCGCAGTTTTGTTGGCAATGTGGTAAAAGAAATTGTGGAAAAATACGACGTAGATGCCATACACATGGACGATTATTTTTATCCTTACCGCATCCCCGGCAAAGAATTTCCCGACGAAGCCACCTATCGCCAATATGGAAATGGGCTATCAAAAGCCGATTGGCGGCGTAGTAATTGCGATAGCATCATCAAGCAATTGTATACCATAATTACCGCAACCAATGGCAGGGTAAAGTTTGGCATTAGTCCGTTTGGTGTTTGGCGAAATCAATCGCAACACCCTGATGGTAGTAGTACCAAAGCAGGCACCACCAACTACGACGATTTGTATGCCGATATTTTACTTTGGCTAAAAGAAGGATGGGTTGATTATGTAGTACCCCAATTGTATTGGGAACGCGGGCACAAACTGTGCGATTTTGATACCTTGGTCAATTGGTGGGCTAACCACAGTTATGGCAAACAAATGATGGTAGGTCACGGTATTTATAGGGGCAATAGCAATGCTGCTTGGCGCAATAAAAGCGAAATACCCAATCAAATAAACATTGTACGGAACCATCCCAACATTGCAGGCAGTGCGTTTTTTAGTAGTAAAACATTTGAAACCAACACCAACGGATGGAACGATACATTGCGCAACAATTGCTATGCACTACCGGCATTAGTACCACCAATGCCTTGGATAGATAGCGTACCTCCGGCTGCTCCAATGGTAAAGAAAATCAAAGCCACACAATTTGTGGCAAGTTATAGTGGCGAAGAAAAAATAAAAGGATTCGCTATTTTTTCACTTGCCATACCCCTACCCGAAAATAGCGACTTGGCCACCTTGGTAAAAGTAATACCCACCACGGCACAAGCAACCATTAATACAAACGAAGTGCTTCAAGCCAAAAACAACCGACTGTTTGTAGCTACAATAGACGAAAATAACAACGTAGGTAAGTGGGTAGAACTAAAATAGCAGGCTATTATAGTCGGTAAGGGATGACTATCCAAACTCAATTTGATTTTGGTATTGTGCTTTTGTCCAAGCACCAAATTTGCCTTCTACCGCTTGAAAACGGTAGTTAAAAATACCTTTTAGTTGGTTTTGTACCATTATTACGTTCGCAATATCGCCGAGCCAACCAAGGGGCAATTTGTAGTGTACAATATCGGTCATTTCCACACCGCCTTCAATAGCTTTGAAATGGTGTTGGTGGTGCCAAAGCGAGTAAGGACCAAAGCGTTGTTCATCAACAAAAAACTGTTGAGGTTGTACGTGCGTTATTTCGGTCATCCAATACAACGGTATTCCCAAGATTGGTTTTACAGTATATTCAATAATTTGTCCGGCATACATCCATTCGCCATGGTGCTTGCTTACAATTTCAAAGCCTAAGTGCGAGGGCGTAATATGTTTTAGATTGGCAGGTCGACTAAAAAACTCCCATGCTTCGGCTAAAGAAATGGGAATGTTTTGAACGGTTTTAATGGAATATACTTTAGACATATGCATATAACATATCAAAAGCAGCTATTGTTTGGTTGGAATGGGTAAATAAAGCAGGTGATAAGAAAAATGTTTCGGGAGAATGGGCAGTTCAATAGTAGTACTAGCCCTGAACGGTGCCAACGCCTTAGCCGCTACATGGGCGATTCCGGCCCATGGCTCATCCCAAAAGAAAGGCTACCGTGTAGCCGTGGCAAATGGTGGGAATAAAAAAGCCTCCGCTATGGATAACGGAGGCTGAATAAAATAAAAAATTGGGACTGAATACTTAGAGTGGCTTCAATTTGCGTCCTATTTGCCCAATCGACTGTCGATTTGTGTGCAAAGGCGGTCAAAAATTTCATCTACAGAACCTTCCCCACTTATTTCTACTACTTTTTTAAATTGTTGGTAGTATTCGGCTACTGGCAAGGTTTCTTTTTTGTAAACGTCTTGGCGTTTGCGTTGTATTTCCGGATTGGCATCGTCGCTTCTGCCACTTGTTTCGGCGCGTTTAATGAGGCGTTTAATCAATTCTTCTTCGTTTACCTGTAAAAACAAAACAGCATTAATGGCGGTTTTATTCAGGTCGAGTAATTTGTCGAGGGCTTCTGCTTGCGCTTGTGTGCGTGGAAATCCGTCAAATAAAAAGCCGTTGGCATTGGGGTTAGCCGTTAGTGCACTACTAATCATGCCTACTACTACCGCATCGGGTACTAATTGACCCTTGTCCATTAAGCTTTTGGCTTCTAGGCCAAGTGGGGTAGCGGCTGCAATTTCTTTGCGTAGCAAATCGCCGGTGCTTAAATGTATCAATCCATACTTGGCAATGAGTTTTTCACTTTGTGTACCTTTACCACTTCCGGGAGGGCCAAACAAGATAATATTAAACATGTTGATGTATTATGTTAACAAAATGCAAATATAAGTTACATCTTTCGAAATTGCTTTAACAAAGCTTTGCAACCATTATCATTGTAAAATTGTAAGGAGTTAGCTAGGCATGCGTAATACCTGCATACCCACGATTTTTGTGGCACACGCATTTATTTATTCAAAAAAAGCAACTATGAAATGGTATTACCTGTGTTTTTGGACAACTCTTTTGTTTAGCAGTTGTTATGCCCAAACCAAACCCGATACAAACCGAATTATGAGCAACCACAACCCAGTTTATTCGCGCAATAGCGAACAAAAAGTAGTATTGAAAGACGAAGAGTGGCAAAAGATATTGCCGGCCGATGTATATTATATAGCCCGACAAAAAGGTACCGAACGTCCGTTTACAAGTAAGTACGAAGGATTTACCGAAAAAGGTACCTATTACTGTGCCGCTTGCGGCAATCCGCTTTTTAAAAGTGATACAAAGTTTGAAAGTGGCTGTGGATGGCCTAGTTTTTATGAACCTATTAGCAAAGGGGCAATCATTTATACACCCGACCATACGCATGGTATGCAACGCACCGAAACACAATGTGGCCGTTGCAAAGCGCATTTAGGACATGTATTTGAAGATGGGCCACCGCCTACCGGTTTGCGTTACTGCATCAATGGGGTAGTATTGGATTTTGAAAAAGCCAAGGCGGCTAACGACTTGTACAATGCCCAACATCCACCTACGAAGCCATAAAGGGTAGGTGGTTAATAACCATTATCGTGACGGAATTTGTAAAGGTAAATTGCGTTTTAAAAGATGGTTGCTATTGGCTATGCACCATGCGGTGCAAAAAATGAATTGTACCCTTTTTTGCATCAGTGGAAAATTGATTTTGTCAACAGTATCTGAAGGTTGGTGATAGTCGGCATGTACGCCGTTGAAATAAAAAATGACAGGTACGCCTTTACGGGCAAAGTTGTAGTGATCGCTCCGAAAGTAAAATCGGTTAGGGTCGTTTAAATCGTTGTATTTGCGATCTAGAATCAGCTGAAATTGTTGGTTTACCGAATCGGTAATGCTTGCTAAGTCGCTACTTAATTTGTCATCACCAATGACATAAAGGTAGTTGGAAGTATCACCCTTAAAGTCGCTTCCTACTCTTCCCACCATATCCGTATTTAAGTTAGCGGAAGTATTTTCTAACGGAAATAGTGGATGTTCTGAATAGTATTGAGAGCCCCAAAGTCCATTTTCCTCACCACTTACTGTCATAAAAACGATTGTTCGCCGAGGGGCTTTCCCCTCTTTTTTTGCTGCTGCAAATGCTTTTGCCATTGCCAATACGGCGGTAGTACCACTGCCATCGTCGTCGGCACCGCAATAGGTTTTGCCGTTGCGCACGCCTAAGTGGTCATAATGCGCAGTCAATACCACATATTCTGCTTTTTTATCGGTGCCTTCCAATACACCAACAACATTGGTACTTGTAAGTTGTTGGGTATTGCGGTGTATTTGTAAGTTTATTTTTGCGAGGCTTGTACCAGCAGTCAATTTGCCCAAAGTAGCCATATCGGTATTGCTAGGTAAACCCATAATTGCTGAAGCAACTTGTGTACTAATACAAATATTTGCAATGGTATTGGCCGGTGGCTGAAAGTATAAACGCTTGGTTATTAAAGCATTTTTAACAGTACTAAGGTTACTTACCACTATACAAATGGCTGATGCTCCCTTCGCTTTGGCATTGTTAATTTTAGCGGAGATGCTCGTTTGAGAAGTCGGCAATGGGCAATTGCTAGGAGCGCCACTCAATACTACCACCAATTTGTCTTTTACGGATAGGTTTTGATAATCGTTGGTTTGGCTATTGCTATCTACCAAACCATAGCCTACAAATATGGCTTCGGCAAAATTAAGTTGGGCGGCGGTGCTAGTAGGCAACAACGAAAAATCGGAAGTCCATTTAAACTGCCTGCCATTTACTGATAGTGCAGCGTGTATGGAATCGTCTTGGTACACTGGAAATGGCTGTTGGTACGATTGGCCATTTCCCGGTTGTAAACCGATGGTTTGAAATTGCTTTTCTATATATTCAGCAGCCCGTTGTTGCCCCGCCGATGCGGTAGCACGGCCTTCCATTTTGGGAGATGCAATAATCTCAAGGTGTTGTTTTAGCAAGTGAGGGGTAATGGTTTTTGCAAAAGGCAAAGCTTCCTTTTGTGCCAATACCATTTGACAAATTAAGAAAAAAAAAAAAAAAAAAAAGTATTTCATGCGCTTGGTTAAATGGATGAATGAAGAGTAGCATACAATTTAAGCATTATTTTAAATAGCTGTTGGTTTGGCTTTTTGAAATAGGTGCTAACAACCAATTTTGCCTACCCGAGTAGCATGTCGCCCGCCTTCAAAGGCTGTTTGCATAAAGGTGATAATCATTTCTTTGGCTGTTTCTAATGAAACAAAACGAGCAGGAATACAAATGATGTTGGCATTGTTGTGCATGCGTACTAGACTAGCCACTTCATTTTCCCAACAAAGGCCTGCTCTAATATTGGCGTGTTTGTTGGCCGTAATGGCTACACCATTGGCACTACCGCAAAATAAAATACCAAAGGCAGCTATCCCTTCCTCTACTTGGTTGGCTGTAGGGTGTGCAAAATCAGGATAATCTACCGATGCACTGCTATTGGTGCCCATGTCTGTTACGGCAAATCCTTTTTCTTTCAACCATTGAACAATGGCTTCTTTGTATTCAAATCCGGCATGGTCGGCGCCAA
>JAIXOS010000332.1 GCA_027486695.1 Chitinophagaceae bacterium
AACTTTTCGAATTTTTGGCGCATCCAAAGCACTTTTATTTGAGTCATTTGAACTAAACTGTTGACCTTCAATTACCAAAAAATACCCTCTAAATTTAGGAAAAGGAATTTTAACTTATTCATTTTCAATACGGACTATAAATACATATTACTTCTTTTAATTTGCGCTCTTTTCTCATTTGAGATAATACGCTTTACTTTAGAAAAAAATTATTGAACCATTACCAACTATTTTCGCATTAGGACTTAATTTTCAAATGACTTAGTTTTTCAGCAATGATTTACAACTTTTATCATTTTTTATAAATCTAGAATATGCCACTATTTGCTAAGTTTCCTTATAATAAGCAATCCAAACTGCCGCTTTCCTTGCTTTCGCTGATTTTCAAAAGTTCAAAATTCTTCAACTTGAACCTATTTGAAACTAGTTATAAAACAAGGTTCTTTTTTTATAAATCTGTTTACCATAAGGGATAGAATTCAGACCATACTGACATTTAGCGCTCTTCAAATATATCTAATACTACTACCATTTAACTCTACCGCTACAAACGAATACGTATGTCGCAATGTTCGCACAATAATAGTGAAACAATAATTCAAACTGCTTGTGACAAGTGAGAGAAAAGCAATTGCGTTATCCTATTAGGTTAATACTATTTTTCTCAAACTTTTTACCGTTCTAATAGATTAGGAGTAATATATCTGGATAGCAATTGGGCATATAACTATTTTTTTTAAACAATTTAGCAACCAATATAATTATGTAAAAAATTAAAAAGGATACATTTTATACCACTGCCAAATAAGTAATATATTCGCTTATAAATTGATAAAATGAGTCAGATTGATGTTAATAAAGAAAAAGAATTTCATAATAGAATTTTTGAAGCTGGCGAAAGAAAAACATTGAATAGCCTATATAAATTCACTTCATATATATATGATATTTTCTATTCTACAATTGAAAAATCAATCTTTCAAAACGCAACTGTTTTGGAATATGGCTGTGGAATGGAATCTAAAATTGCTGAACTCGCAAAAACAACATCAAACAAATTTGCGTTTGATATTTCAGATTATGCGATAGAGGAGAATAAAAAAATGTTTACCAATATTAAATATGTTGTTGCTGATGCACATTATTTAGATGTTTACAGTCAAAATAAATTTGATATAATTTATGGAGCTTCCATTTTACATCATTTAGATTTGCCTGTTGCTTTGAAAGAAATTAATAGAATATTAAAACCTGGTGGTAAGATGATATTCTTAGAACCTCTTGGTCATAATTATTTTATAAATAGGTTCCGAAATAAGACACCCGACTTAAGAACAGAAGACGAACATCCTTTATTAAAGCATGATCTTGATTTGATTGAACAGCATTTTTCGATTACAGAAACGAAATATTTATGCTTGTTTCCTTTATTTGTATATGCAGTTTTTAAAAATCAAGCTCCTAATATTTTAAAATCATTTACTATTGCTTTAGATAAAGTATTTTTTTCAGTTGCTCCTTTTTTGCGGAAATATGCCTGGATAACAATTATTGTTGGTACAAAAAAGTCACTAGTTTAACAGCTCTTCATAAATACTTAAATATTTTTTAGCTGAGTTGCTTGGAATGTATGAAGTTAAAATTCTATTTTTCAAATTACTACCAAATAAAGTAGAATTAATTAATAATTTATTTACAGCATTCTGCAACGATAAAATATCATTATATTCAAATGTAACCAATTCATTACAATTAAATAGTTCCTTATATATAGGTAAATTAGTACAAGCCGTTGGCTTACCCATTAAACCTGCCTCTATCACAGCTATTGGAAATCCCTCAGAATATGAAGGTTGTATAAAAAAATCAAATAAACTCATTAAGTGATAAGGGTTTTTATGAAATCCTAAGAAAAAACACCGCTCTAAGACACCTTTACGCCTTGCCAATTCTTTCAACTCATTCAAGTAGGGACCATCTCCAACAAGTATGAATGCAAAACGGACATCTACCTCCATCAAGTTAATTATTTGACTTAATCCTTTTCTTTGCATCACAAAACAGATGCTTCCTAACAAAATATATTTGTCAGATAGTTTTTTTATTCCTATTAAATTATCTTCATCAATTTTAGGGATATAATCGTAATTTAATACAGCCGTATTATATACAAAATCTAATTTATTATTTAGAAGTTTATTGCGGTAATACTCTAGCATATGACTACTAAGAAGTACAACTTTATCATGTCGCATTAAAAAGAAATTCCAAATATTAAAAAAAAATTTTCCTCCAATTTTAGTATACAAAAACCCCAAATCATCAGGCAGATAAGAATGAATTGTTGAAACAGTTTTAGCTTTCCATTTGTGACGATACACAAAAACAAATAAGTCAGGGCGAATACCATGAGAATGGATAATATCGTAATCCATTAAAGCTTTATAATCGAAATAATTTATTAATTTAATAGGACAGTTATAAGTCATGCCATATTTTTTATCAAAATAAAAAATGGTTACTATATGTTTATTCTTCACGTACTCGTCAGTTAAAGCCTTAATTAAATTTTGAGGCCCTCCAATATTGGCAGCCGGAAGGATAATAGCTATTTTCATAGTAAAAGCAAGAAGCTAAAAGTTTAAAATAAAATATATTTTAATTGCTTTGTTAGACAAAATCTCAATCAATCTGTTTGATTTTATCTCTATAGCAAATTACATCTAAATACCATACAATTATTAAGCCAATACCATAATATAATATATTGGACAAGAATGAGATAATAACTAAAAAAATAAAAGCCAAAACTTTTTTGTTATTTTGATATGCTTTTTTTATTACAAGCCAAATTCCATAGTAAATTGAAGCACACCAAATCCCAAACTGTGATAAATGATATACAAAAACATTATGAGCGGCTACATCTGCATATTGGTCAGGAAATTTTTTTGTCCAAAACGCATTGAACAGTATTGAACCTGGTCCGTACAACGTATAATATTGCGATACTGAAAAATTTATACCATTAATAAGTGACTGAATTCTGTCGGAGGAACTATTTTCTGCATTAGCATTATCTTTAAAAACTCTATCAATAACTGAGTCTAATTCACTTTGAGAGATAAATGAGTAAAATATATATAAAACAGATAGCACTAATGAAGTAGAAAAAACAATAAGTTGCTCATTTTTACTTAATTCTGAATCTTGAAATATATAAAATGCAAGTATAAAAAAGAGAATAAAGCCTTGTCTTGATCCACTAAGATTTACAAGATAAAGAGCAAAAATTAAAAGTAATACAATCCAAAAATATTTTTTTTCTTTCTGCTTGAAAGACAATTCATATAAGAAATATCCATACAATACAATTAGACATGAATACGCATTCGGATCCCTTATTGTACCACCAACTCTACGCCACCAAGTAGTTTCGTCAAACTGTTTACCTTCTTTGAACATAATACCAAAAACCCCAGGAAATTGAGATTCAAAGAATGCGAGGGGTATTGTGATTATAATTGAAAAGGTAACGATATTTAATAAATGACTTTCGAATTCAGAGGAACTACCATATTTTAAAGCAGTCCATCCAAAGTATAAAAAAATAATAATAATTCTTAGCAGATCATTAAAATCTAAATCTGTTTGTTCGTGGGGAAGTAGTGCCCATGCCAAAATAGAAAGAAAAACAATAGACCCAACGATAGTTGTCAGAGCTGATTGATACAGAAAATAAAGGGTTGCATATCGGCTAAAGAAACATGCTTTCAAAAAAAATAAGCCTGCGATAGAAGCACTAAATGTTAAAACTTGACTGTATTCGATTCCAACAAAAAAACCTAGATAATAAAAGTTATTTAAAAGAATCATACCGACAAATATATTCAATATTTTTTCCATAAAATTCATTTAGTCCAATCTTTAAAATTCTTATTATACGTAAAATGTACCCAAAAATTCAAAAAAAATCGAACAAAAAGATAACATGCAAAAATTCCGAATAACTCATATTTTTCATATACGAACCTCATCCCAACACATAACAAAACAGCGGAGAATATGTTAGGGAGAATTAGCACCTTTTCTTTTTTTTGAGCGTAAATAACTGCATTATAAATATCTGTAAAGCTAAATAGCACCCTAAAAAAACTAAAAAAAATAACATAAAATCTCCAATCATAGTATTTTGAATAAATGCTGTAAAGTGAAATAGTAATTACAAGCAATGCTAATAATACGATGGCGATTAAAATGACATGATACCTACTTTTCATTTTTTGGACTTCATCAAAATCTGCTTTGTTAATCAAATTTAAATTAGCAATCCTAGGTATCCAGCTTTCAATTACTGATTGAGGCATCAAAATAAAGACATTACTTAATAACAATGACAAATTAAATATCGCTAACCCTTGCGTTTTAAAGGATGTTTGATTAATAAAATAAATAGGTATAAAGCGCCAAACAACCGTTTCAATTAACCCAATTATCCCAACCTGATAAATACCCTTAAAATATTTACTAACACCTGTTATAGAAAATGTACCATTATGGTTAATACTTGACAGGAAAAATTGCAAAAAAAAGCACTGTAATATTAAAAAACCAACCTCAATTACGAGGACTTCAGTTATGTTTTTCCTTAAAAAATAAAGTAGCACCGAACCTAACAAAAAAAGGACTAGACCCAAAATTTCTGCATATGCGGCTTTATCAAACAACTCTAATCCTTTTAGCCTAGAAACATAATTTATATATATGTTTGTAAATAAAACAACGGTTGATATCAAAATTGTATTTAACCAAGAAACTTCGAAAAAAAAAGAAGTAATTACTATTTGTGGTATAGCAATAAACAATGAATGTATCAGAAATCCTAATAAAGGCAATTTGTGATCAGATGCCCTTAAAATAACCTGACGTGTTCCTAAGTTTGTTGTTTGAATTAGTACTGAATAAATATTCTGTATAAGACTATAAACTGCAAATGCACCAATATCTAAAAAAAAAGGAATCAACATTTGCCAAACTGATTTGCCAATAATTCGAACAATATTGGCTAACAGATTATAATACGAGTTTCTTTCATTTCTAATAAATGTTTTTATACCAACTAAAATATTCATTATTTATTGGAGGCTAATATGTTTTTCGCTTCATCAAACAGTACGTAATTGCAAATATAATTCCAAAAATAGCAGCAATTGCAGCGGTAACATACTTTCCTAAACTAATTATTGGCAAAGGCAATATAGGCTCTTCTATAACCTGAATAAGTGGAGTTTCTTTCTCTAAAGTAAGTTTAGCTAACGCAAACTGCTTCAACACTTCAGAATACATAACTGTGTTTACTTGTACATCTACTTGCTTTCGTTGCGCTTCTGATCTTAAAATTTGTTTTAATGGATTGATATTCAAATCATTAGTTATAGCAGCACTACTTAAACTGCCATATAAAAGCCCACGCAATGAGTCGCACTGCCTATTTAATTGTAAAAGTACCTTCTGTGCTTTATTGGTTTTATACTCTGTGTAATAATGTATTGCGGTATTACTTAATGCTGTAACGAACTGTTGAGCTAGCTTTTCGTTCGGATCTTCAAATGATAAAGCTATAAAATTCAATTTTTTATCCCTTTTTTCAATACTAATTTTTTGTTTGATAATTTGATTTGCACATCTAATTAAGATACTATCTCTTTTTCGATTTGGCTTGCTTCCAAAATTTTTAAAATCTAACTCACTCAATTGTTTTTTATTCTCAAATAATTTTGGATTGTTTGCACGAATAAATTCATGAATAAATAATTTACTACTATCGTTGGGAATGACTGGAGAAATCAGAACAGAAATGATGAGTTGCTTACTTTTCATAACTTCTATCAAATTATCCCCTGAAAATGCCCCCTCTCCCCCTCCACCAATATCAATTCCAAATTGAGCAGCAATAGCAGCATAACCACTAATCGAACCACTTGAATTTTCTGATACAAAAATCATAGTAGCTTTATATATAGGTCCTCGTTTCCAAGCAAAAGCAAAAGCAATTAATCCAAACAAAACAGAAAAAAGTACTAATGTAATCCACTTTGTTTTAATATAATTCACCTTTTCGTATAAATTATCAAATATCTCTCTAATAGTATATTCGTTATTATTCAACTTACTCATAAACAAAATTAAAAAATCATTTTCTCAAAATAGCAATTACCACACCTGCCATAGATGCCAATGCACTCGTAAGTCCAATTACTTCGGTAGTACTGAGACCTTTATTATGTTTTTCGCGGTTGGTGGGTACCAATATTTCTGCCCCTTCAGTTACTTTTGGATAACGACTAATGAATAAAAAATGTTTTATACGAGCACCATTTCCGTTAGGATACAAAACATACACTCTACGTTTTCGTGCATTATCGGTAAATCCACCTGCTTTCCCAATATAATAATCTAACGATTCGCCTTTTTTGTATACAATTTCGGAAGGCAACATCACTTCTCCACTTACTTTAATTTCTCTTTTTTCTTTTGGAATACTCAATACATCGCCTTCCTGCAACACAACATCTTCAATACCCAAAGGGTTCTCCAATATTTTCTTTAAATCCAACCCTACTTTAATGGTTGTTTTTAAATAGTCTTGCGTAAGGTTACCGGTGTCTTTCAGTTGTTGCTGTATTTTGCGCAAGCGTGCATCGCCAGTATCTTTCGCCAAATTGGTATTTTGTCGTACCAAGCTAGCACCTTGTAAAAAAGCTTGTGGGGTCAATCCGCCACATCGCTTTATGATTTCGCTTACATGCTCGTTGTTGGTTACCAAAACGTACTTACCGGGATAGGTAACTTCACCGGAAATATACACCGGTAGCTGCCGTTTGTAACCGGGCTTTGTGCGTATGCTAACCATATCCCAAGGTTGTAAGGGCAGGTTTTTGGTATTGTCGCTAAGGTCTTTTTCTGTTTCAATTTCTATCACCTCAGCAATTTGTTTGGTGTGGGCACTATCCGTGTGCAATCTACGTGCTACTTCTATGTGTTTGATGGAAGCCGCATCTGTAAAGCCCCCAGTTTGAAACAATAAATCCTTTAGGGTAATACCATTGTAATAAGGATACACACCCGGTTTCCGTACTTCTCCATCTACTTGAAGGCTGTAAATATCTTTATAATCTTTTTCAGAAGCAATCGTTACTTCATCATCTTTTTTGAGCAATACATCGGAGGCACTGCCGTTGAGTATATTGGCTACATGAAAAGCAATCACTTCTTTGGTTAAATCGTTGTTGGTGCGCACAATTAATCCACGTTGTAAGAGCGCGCTTGGCAATACGCCATCGGCTTTTTTAATCAATTGACCCACCGTTAATCCATTGGTCAGCTCATAATCCCCCGGGCGATACACATCGCCAATCAAAGAAATTCGATTGTTGAAGCGGTTCAATAGTTTACCTACTTCTATTACATCGCCTTGTATGGGTTGGTATTGTACAAAGGCCTCTTTTGCTACGTCTTTTATTTGCATTTCTTTGTCGCCATATTGTTGCACGTGTACCGATGCCTTGTAAGCAAGGGGCGTAAAACCGCCCGCATAGTTGAGTATTTGCGCAAAACTTTCGTTGGGTAACACTTCATAAATCCCTTGTCGTTTTACTTCCCCTTTAAGGGTTACTTGCACATCGGCAATAGGTACCCTCACCACATCTTGGTCTTGTAACCGTACATTGCGAGTTTGATTGCCGTTGAGTAAAAAATCGTACGCATCAATCGTGGCAATCACTTTGCTATTTCTAATAACTTCTATTTTTCGGAACGAACCACGTTCAGTAGGCCCTCCGGCTGCATATAATGCATTGAATACTTGTGCCAAAGAAGGTAACGTATAACTACCCGGTCGTTTGGCTTCGCCAATAATGGTTACTTTAATATTGCGGATTTTACCCAAACTTACTTGTAACTGCGATTGACCCGATTGTAATGTTTGGTAGCCTCCTCTTGCCATCCTGTCTTTAATACGTTTGGTGGCTTGTTCTATACTCAATCCAATCACGGGTACTATGCCAATGTTGGGTATATTAATGGAACCTTCTGTACTTACTTGCATTTTTACATTCAGTTCCTGATAGCCAAACACGTCCAATACCAACTCGTCATCGGGACCAAGCGTATAATTTTTGGGCGTCGCCATGCGGAGGTTAGGCTCAAAAGTTAAATTGTTGTTGCTAAATATTTCGCTGCCAAAAACCTGTTCGTATGCATTTACTTTGGTTTCAACCACCGGCTTTTGCAAACTTGTGCTATCGTAGGTGCGCTGCTGAACGGCTACGGTTTCCGATGTTTTACCTTTAGCACCCATTTTATCGCCCACTGTTTCCAAGCGCATTTTCAGTTTGTTTAATTCTGCTAACGGCATCCCTTTTTGTATGGCCATACGCTCGGCTTCATCATTAGAAATACCGTTTTGTTGTAGCTTTTTCTTATACGTTGCAATCTGATCGTCGGTCAGTAAATCCGCCTTGAAGCTCGAAAAATCTTTGGCACTTAGCAAATCTTGTGCTGTTGCATGCTTTATTGCGAGCATACTACCTATCAACATCAGTGTATATAACCACCTTTTCCACATCATAAAAACCGGTATTTTAAAGTTAGTGCCTTACTAAAAACTGTGTCACTTTGCGCAAGGGTTTCAAAAATAAGGTATAAAAGCGAGGTTGCAACCCATTTATGGCCCAGGCTTTTCTATCGTTTTTATTCGCTGCCAGCCTATTGGCAATTGATTGGTTACTTGCCCCACCTGCTCGCATGTGTACCAATACGTTGGGTAAATACGCAGCACTAGCCCCATGCTTGTACAAAAAACGAAGCATGAGTTCATAATCAGCAGCACTACCAAGCCCTAAATGAAAGTGCCCCCACTGTTCATAGAGTCGCTTATGTACAAAAAATGTGGGGTGCGGAGGCATCCAGCCGTTTAAAAACTGTGCCCGATGGTAAGCTCCCGAATGCCATTTGCGTAGCACTTTGCTGGTTTCTAAGGGGTGTACATACCACAAATCGCCATATACGGTATCGCATTGTTGTTGTTGAAACAGCGCTACTACTTCGCTGATTACTTGTGGGTGTGCGTAAAAATCGTCAGAATTTAAAATGGCAATAATATCGCCTGTAGCCCGAGCAATGCCTTTGTTCATGGCATCGTAAATGCCTTTGTCTTTTTCGCTGTATACCGGGCCTTGGTGCCCTGCTGCTGCAGCCACCGCCAAAGTATCGTCGGTAGATAATCCATCAATCAACAAGTGTTCTATGTGGGGGTATTGCTGCGCAGTAACCGATTGCACCGTGGTGCCAATGGTAGCAGCACTATTGTAGCAAGCCGTAATAATGGAAACTTTCATGAACAATACTTTTGTTGCCATGCACCCTTTACTTAGCGATTTGTTTCAATTGAAGCGTCGAAGTAAATGATTGTCAAAAACACGTTGGCTAAGCACAATTACGCATGGCGGCTGAATATAACCAACAACAATAATAGTATAATTATTTTACTCTCCTACAAATTGTGTTTCGGTGTTACATGAGTTATTGCCCTGCAAAGGCGGCTACACGGTAGCCGACAAATAATAGGTATCAGCCAAGGGCCGGTACTACGTAGTTGGCTGCATTGGCGTTGGCACCATTCAACTTGGGCAATCCTTATCGGCCGGTAGATACTGTTTACCGAAATTTGGCTGTAACAATCTTTTTTTGGCTGCTTTAAAAGATAACTATTCGCTCTTTTTTTTGTGGAAAAAAAAGAACGAAAAAAAGCCACACTCAAACGATGTACAGCCCGTTTGACTGATATAAGTCTGTTCAACAATGGTACTACTGTAGCTTCAACTATGGAATACGACTGCACTAGTTGCAGTGCATCAGAATGACTTTACTTTTAGCCTTAAACCCCCTACCATACGCCTTCTCCCTCCTCCGT
>JAIXOS010000033.1 GCA_027486695.1 Chitinophagaceae bacterium
CCAAACCATTGACTGTTACAGCGGTGATAGACACCATTACTTATGATGGGACTACAGTTTCTACCAAAACGCCAGCTTTCAGTTTAGTAGCGGGTGATGTAGTAGCTACCAATCCGGTTCAAAGCTTTAATAATAGAAATGCCGGAACCGGAAAACTATTAACGCCTTCCGGTTTGGCAATTAACGACGGCAATAATGGTAACAACTATATCATCAATTATCTACCACAAAATATTGGCGTAATTAAACCCAAAGCAGTTGTAGTTACAGCACAGTCTGCAACCAAAACCTATGATGGCAATACCTCTTCAATTGGAGTGCCAACAGTGAATGCAGGAGGTTTGGTAAATGGTGATATTGCATTGTTTAGTCAATCTTTTGCCGCTAAAAATGTAGGTGCCGGAATTACATTAATTCCTGCCGGATATATTGACGATAACAATAACGGCAATAACTACAGCTATAGTTTTGTAAACAATATCAATGGTGTTATTCAGGCAAAAACCATACAAGCACAAGCAACGGTTGATAACAGACAGTACAATGCCACCACAAGTGCTACAGCTTCTATTACCTTAAATGGGGTAGTGAATGGAGATGGTGTAACGGCCAATTATACCGCGGCCAATTTTAATTCCAAAAATGTAGGTAACAATAAGCCGGTACAAGTGAGTGGTTTGTTTTTAACAGGAACAGATGCAGGTAATTATCAACTACAGTCTACAACAGTTGATACAATTGCCAATATCAATCCATTCCCATTAACCATCACCGTAGGTGCCGATAACAAAACCTATGATGGAAACACCAATGCGCAGCCTACATTTAGTACCCAAAACCTTTTTGCAGGAGATGTTGTTGGCTTTACTTATACCAATGCAGCATTCGATAATAAAAATGTGGGTACCAATAAAACGGTAACCATTTCGGGTATTAGCTTAACAGGTACTGATGCTGCAAACTATACCATTTCAGGTAATACGGCCAATCCGTATGCAGCTATTACCTCAAGAACACTTACTGTTAGCGCAGATCCCACTAATAAGGTTTATGATGGAAACAGCACCGCAACCGTGTCGTTGAGAGATGACAGAGTAGTGGGTGACAACATTTCCGTTTCCTACACCGCCTCATTCAACAATAAAAATGTAGGAATAGCCAAAACGGTAACTGTAAGCGGAATGGCCATCAACGGAAACGATGCTGCTAATTACACGCTTGCAGCCAATGCGGTTGATGCGTTCGCCAATATTAGTCGGGCTAATTTAAGAGTACGAGCCAATCCTAACAGTAAAAATTATGATGGAACTGCTACTGCGAATGTTAGTTTAGCGCTAGACTCTGTTTTACTTGGCGATGCCGTGTCTGCAACTTATGCAACTGCTGTATTTGATGATAAAAATGTGGGTAATGGAAAAACAGTAACTGTAAGTGGTATTTCAATTAATGGCACTGATGCGCCTAATTATAACCTGATTGCCACCTCGGTGGATACATTTGCTAACATTAGTCCTGCAATTGTTACTTTAACCGCATCCAATCAATCTAAAAATGTTCAGGGTTATTTGAATTTGGGCAATACTGCATTTACAGCTACAGGCTTATTGCAAGGAGATAACATTACTTCAGTTACCCTATTAAGCAACAATTTGCCTTATTCGCCCACAACCGATAATATAGGTACTTATGCCATTGTGCCTTCTGCGGCACAAGGTAGTGGACTTGGCAACTATGCCATCAATTACGTAAATGGAACATTGACTGTTAGAAAAACCAGTATGTATGTATGGACAGGTGCTGCCGATGCAACGTGGAGTAATGCTGCCAACTGGAATTTAAACAGTTTACCAACGCCTATAGATAGTGTTACTGTAACCAAAACCGGTGCTAACAATTTATCTATCGACCAATCTGCTACCGTAGCTTATGTTGCTATCAGTGCCGGCAATTCCGTAGCTTTAAATGGAAACACATTAACCGTTACGGGTAATTGGATAAATAATGGAACATTCAATGGCAATACGGGTACCAATGTATTTGCCTACGCTACTACAACAAGCGGCAACAGCAGCTTTAATCATGTAGTAATCAATAATGGAGCAAACTTAACGTTTGGAGCATCTTCCAACAATTTAGTAAGTGGAAACTGGACCAACAATGGAACATTTACAGCGGCTACAGGTACAACTGTTACTTTTAACGGAACGGCTTTACAATCCATCACCAAAGCATCCGGCACCGAAAATTTCAATAGTTTGAGCATTGCCAACAATACGGTAAAAGTATTGGCACAAACCAATATTGCTTTAAGCGCAACGGGTACGCTTACCATCAATAATGCCAATTTAGATATGGGCAGCTATGCGCTTTCAGGCGGAGCAACTTCGTCTTTCACTTCGGGTAGTGGCGGCGCTTTATATACCCAAAATCAATCGGCTGCACCATTACCTTCGGGTAGGGTATGGGCATTTGATGTGGTGTACAACAATGCAACCGGTAATCAGTCGGTACAAAGCGGCACGTACAATGGTACATTATCCATACTCAACACAAGCGGGCTCGATACGTTGGTGGGCAATACTGCCATCAACGGAACTTTCAATTTGGGAACCGGCGCTGCATTGGATGCCAAGTTGTACAGCATTACCGGAACATTGGCCGGCAGCACGGGTAACGGTACCTTGTACTTGGGAGGCAATAATGCTTCGGCAGGATTTTATCAAATTCCTTTGAATAAAACCTGGAGCGGAAAAGTGGTATTCAATGGGGTAGGTGCTTATATCAACCACCGTATTCCGCCGGGTAATTACAACGATTTGCAGTTAGATGTTGCCGCAGGTGCAACACAATTTGGCAATCAATCTACCGAAACCGGCACCATAAAAGTAGCAGGCACTTTAACCACAAGCAGTACGCAATTTACGCCCAACCAAACTACGTTTGAGTTCAGTGGAACCAATCAAAGCATTCCGGCAGCCATGAGTTTTTACAACCTCAGACTTTCCGGCAC
>JAIXOS010000467.1 GCA_027486695.1 Chitinophagaceae bacterium
CTATAGTAACAGGTGCTACGGCACGCATTGCAATCCCCTACATCGATCCCAAATTAAGCGACAACCAACCCAACGAAACAGCTATTTACCGCGAAAGGTGCTTGCAAATAGCTACAGAAATGATGTATGTATTTTCGTTAATTAAACAATAAACCCATACTTTATAATATGCAGATAAAAATATTATTTGTTTGTGTAGAAAACAGTAACCGCTCACAAATGGCGCAAGCATTTGCCACTATACATGGTGGCAATGCGGTGGCAGCTTACAGTGCCGGTAGTCGGCCTAGTGGCGTAGTTAATCCCAAAGCCATTGCTGCTATGCAAAACCTGGGATATAACTTGGCTACACATGCTAGCAAAAGCCTGCACGACGTTACTGCTTTCGCCCCTTTTGATGCGGTGGTAACAATGGGCTGTGGCGATGCTTGCCCTTGGATGCCGGCCAAACAATACATCGACTGGCAAATACCCGACCCTAAGCACTTAGCTCCAGAAGCTTTCAACGAAGTGAGAGACCTTTTATCGCAGAAAGTAAAAAATCTTTTGCAAGAAATGGGGATTACTACATCATAAATAACGGTTAATTACGTTTAAGTTTTTGGGATCGCTGTTAATGGAAACCATAATAAAATGAACGCGTATGCAACCTTGGATGATGTATGCTTTGCTTTCTACCTTAACAGGTGGAGCGGCTTTGGTTTTTGCAAAAATGGGCATGAAACAGGCCAACGAACACATAGCACTCGTAATCCGCACCGGAATACTATTTGCCATCGTTCTTTTAAACGCATTGATTTCAGGTGGCTTAAAAAATTATGCTGCCATCTCTACAAAAACATTGGGCTGGTTTGTATTGGCAGGCATTGCTACCGCTATTTACTGGATTTGCTTTTTTAAAGCCATTACTACGGCCAACGTATCGGTAGTGTCTACTATCGATAAGGGCAGTATTTTGGTAACCTTTTTACTATCGTATTTTTTGTTGAACGAACCCATTACTCCCAAATTAGTGGTTGGTGCGCTGTGCATTATGACCGGTACCTTTTTATTAATGCGCCCTTGAATAGGAATGTATTGCAACGAATATGGATTCTTAACGTAAACTTTTAAAAAAAATTGATAATTATTTACACAAACTATCTACTTTTACACCCTCAAATAACAAAATACTTAAACAAAAGCAGTTGAAAAACACAACTACCCATATTATAACAGCTTCTACCTACACTGTTATGCCTGCTTTTACGTTTTTGCCGCGACCACGACGCGGTTTCTGATAGGACGAGCAGTTGGCAATTGCCCCTATCAGTGAACCAACTCCGGCAATACTACACCTACTCGGTGTGCTCATCTGTTATTAAGTTTCTTTACACATTTCATTCAACTTTTTTACATTGGAAAAACAAGATATTGTTGTTCGTGTAGCTACTCACCTCGATGCACATTATGCTGTACGAATTACCGACGAAATGGAATCTTCGGCTAAGGCTCGTGGAACCGGTATCGCCAAACGTAGCCCCGAATACATAGCATCCAAAATGTTAGAAGGAAAAGCCGTTATTGCGGTAACCTACACTGGTCAATGGGTAGGTTTTTGCTATATTGAAGAGTGGAGCCACGGCAAGTTTGTAGCCAATAGCGGCCTAATTGTTAGCCCCGAATTTAGAAAAAGCGGTGTTGCCAAATTGATTAAAAGACGCATATTTGAATTGAGTCGCGAAAAATACCCTGAATCCAAAATATTTGGGCTTACCACCGGTTTGGCGGTGATGAAAATTAACAGCGAATTGGGCTACGAACCCGTTACTTATAGCGAATTGACCAACGACGAAACCTTTTGGGCGGGCTGTAAAAGCTGCGTGAACTACGATATTTTGATGAGTAAAGAACGCAAAAACTGTATGTGTACAGCTATGCTCTACGATCCCAAAGACCACCAAGAACCTGCGCAAACTGCGGAAGATTTCAAACAAAATGCTTCGCTTTACGAACGCTTTCAGCACATCAAAGAATTAAAGTTGCTCGATTTCTTTAAAAAGAAAAACAGCAACAAATCAAAATCATTGTTTAGCGCTTTTTTCAATATTTAAACCACCATTACTTAATAATATTCCATCCATCATGTCACAAAAAGAAAAAATTGTTTTAGGCTTTTCGGGCGGTTTAGATACCTCCTTTTGTGTAAAATATTTTACCGAAGAAAAAAATTACGAAGTACACAGTGTAATTGTGAATACCGGTGGTTTTTCGGAAGAAGAATTGGTGCAAATTGAGGCACACGCCTACAAACTAGGCGTTACTACGCATACTACGGTTAATGCCGTAAAAGGTTATTACGATAGTATTGTTAAATATTTAATATATGGTAACGTTTTAAAAAACAATACCTATCCGCTAAGTGTAAGTGCAGAGCGTTTAAGCCAAGCCTTGCACATAGCCGAGCACGTTAAAAAAGTGGGCGCTAGCAAAGTAGCTCATGGCAGTACCGGTGCAGGTAACGATCAGGTTCGTTTTGATATGGTTTTTCACATCATGATTCCGGGTGTAGAAATCATTACGCCTATCCGCGATTTGAAATTGAGCCGCGAAGAAGAAATTACGTATTTAAAAGGCAAAGGTGTAGACATGAACTTTGAAAAAAGCATGTACAGCATCAACAAAGGCTTATGGGGTACGAGCGTAGGCGGTAAAGAAACCCTTAACAGTAAAGGCATGTTGCCCGAAAGTGCATGGCCCACACAAGTAACCAAAACTGAAGCCGAAGAAGTAAAACTTAGTTTTGTAAAAGGCGAATTAACGGCCATTAACGATACTACTTTCAGCCATCCGAGCGAAGCGATTCAATATTTACAAACCATTGCGGGTGCGTATGGCTTGGGTAGAGATATTCACGTAGGCGATACCATTATTGGTATTAAAGGTCGTGTGGGTTTTGAAGCGGCCGCACCCATGGTGATTTTAAAAGCGCACCATGCTTTAGAAAAACACGTACTTACCAAATGGCAGTTGGGCTGGAAAGACCAACTAGCGCAGTTTTATGGCAACTGGCTACACGAAGGTCAAATTTTAGATCCCGTAATGCGCGATATTGAAGCCTTTTTAACCAATAGCCAGCAAAATGTAACTGGCGATGTATTTGTGTATTTGCAGCCGTATCGTTTTCAAGTAATTGGCATAGACAGCAAATACGACTTAATGAGTGCGAAATTTGGTAAATACGGCGAAATGAATACCGGTTTTACCGGCGAGGATGTGCGCGGTTTCAGCAAAATTTTCGGCAACCAAACTTCTATTTTTTACCAAGTGCAAGAGAGTAATAAGTAATAAGTTTTAAGTGGTAAGTACATTAACCAACTTATCACCTACAACTTATCACTTACAACTTATCACTTACAACTTATCTCTTCAATGATTAAAGCAGGCATTATAGGCGGAGCAGGTTACACGGGTGGCGAATTGATTCGTATTTTATTGAATCATCCGGAAGTAACCATTGCCTTTGTACAAAGCGGCAGCAATGCCGGCAATGTGTTGAGCAAGGTACATACCGACTTATTAGGCGATTCCGATATTTGTTTTTCGGCGGCACACCATTACGACGTAGATGTGATTTTCTTTTGCGCCGGACACGGCGAAGCGAAAAAATTTGTGTTGGAAAACGATATTCCGGCACACATTAAACTGATTGATATTGGTAACGATTTCCGCTTGGCGGCAGATGCCTCCATCAAAGGCAGAAATTTTGTGTACGGCTTACCCGAAATCAACCGTGCAGCCATTCAACAGGCCGATAGTATTGCCAATCCGGGTTGTTTTGCAACTGCTATACAATTGGGTTTATTACCTTTTGCGCAAGTTGGAGCGTTAAACGATGTAGAAGTATACACCACCGGCATTACAGGTAGTACCGGTGCGGGTCAGTCGTTAAGCGCTACTTCGCATTTCAGCTGGCGTGCCAATAATATATCGCCGTATAAAACATTAACGCACCAACATATTGGCGAAATCATGCAATCGTTGCAACAAGAAAGCAAAACAACGATAACGCCCATCAACTTTGTTCCTTGGCGCGGCGATTTTACTCGTGGCATTTTTATCAGTTCTACGTTTACCTGCCATTGGGATAAAGCAACAATTTTAGAAGTATTCAACAGTGCTTACCCCAATGAACCCTTTACCAAAATTTCCGCTTCTGGCATTCATTTAAAACAAGTGGTGAATACCAACAAGTGTTTGGTGTCGATAGAAATCATCGATCAAAAAGTAGTTGTACACTCAGTCATCGATAATCTTTTAAAAGGCGCCTCCGGCGAAGCCGTTCAAAACATGAACTTGCTAGGTGGTGTGGACGAAACAATGGGCTTGAAGCTGAAAG
>JAIXOS010000490.1 GCA_027486695.1 Chitinophagaceae bacterium
AATTATTTTTACCAAAATGGTTGTTGGGCATTCTATCCTGTTTGCTTTGTTTCCTCAGATGCCACAGTGAATCTCGGCCGAGCCCCTACGCCCGATTGACGCGAATACCCCACAGCCGGCATCCTGAAAGGTGACGGCGAGGAGTAGCAGCAAAAAGCGGGACCACAGTTGCTACTAGCTTTGCAGCTTGCGTACCCATCTTTTTTCGTCCCACTTTTATTGCCGAAAATTGATAAATATCAATAAATAATGCCCTTTCCTTTGTAATTAACATTTATCAAGCAAAGGCTGCAATATTCGGTGCAGTTTTACGTCCTGAATATATAACCAAAACGCATAAACACCTTTACATGAAACAATTACTGATTTGGACGGTCCTTTTTATGGCAAGCCTGACGAGTAGCCACGCGCAAAACATTGCCCAAAATTTAAAAGGCAATGTTACCGACCGGGTAAGCGAAAAACCATTAGTGGGCGCAACCGTCATAGTAGGCAACAGCAAAACCACCACCGATGCCAATGGCAAATTTTACTTAAAAAATATTGCTACCGGCAGGGTGACGCTTCTGGTAAATATGGTAGGCTACAAAACCGTAACCATTCCGGAAATTTTGGTTACGGCAGGAAAAGAAGTGGTGATAGATGTGGCCATGGAACAAGATATCAATCAGCTCAATGAAGTAACGGTGGTGAGTAACCGAAGTAAAAAGGGCAATGCGAGCAACGAATTTGCCGGTGCAAGCAGTCGCAGCTTTACCATGGAAGAAGTAACGCGCTTTGCCGGAGGTCGCAATGACCCCTCCAAGCTAGTAAGCAGTTTTGCCGGCGTTATTTCAAACAGCGATAGCAGAAATGACATAGTGGTACGGGGCAACTCGCCCACAGGGGTTTTGTGGCGATTAGAAGGCGTACCCACCGCTAGTCCCAATCATTTTGCCACGCCCGGCACTACAGGAGGCCCAATTAGTGCACTCAATACCAATGCACTGAAGGCTTCGGACTTTTACACCGGTGCTTTTAGTGCCGAGTATGGCAATGCTACCGCAGCCGTATTCGACATACAACTGCGCAATGGAAATGCCGACAAGCACGAAAAAACGTTGCAACTGAATGCTTTTTCGGGATTGGAAGCCATGATAGAAGGGCCACTAAGTAAAAAAAGAAATGGTAGCAGCTACCTTATTGGCTATCGGTATTCGTTTGTAGAAATTGGCAGCAGTCTTGGCCTGAATGTAGGCACCAAAGCCATACCCAAATACCAAGATTGGGTATACAATTTTCAGTTTGCCAAAGGCAAAGCCGGTAAGTTGAATTTATTTGGTATGGGCGGCTTTAGCAATGTGAACTTTTATGGAAAAGAAACCGATACCACCGACTTTTATGGCCGTCAGGACCAAGATAGTAAAAGCAACAACAACCTGATGGTGTTTGGCGCAAAACACACCATAGACATTGGCAAAAAATCGTACTTACGCACAGTGGTTTCGTATGCAAGCACGCTCTCGGAGTACCACCAATACCAATATGCACAACCGCTAACCTATACCGACAGTTGGCTAACTATTCAAACCAACGACCGAAATAAAACGCTGCGTTTTTCCACTTACCTCAATACCAAAATATCGCCCAAACTTAGCTGGCGCAGTGGCCTTGTGGCAGAACACTTTGATTTGCAATCGAAAGTAATATCGAGAGATGGGCAATTGGCCACAGCACCATTTAATACCCAACGCGATTACAATGGTAACAGTACCCTTTTACAAGCCTATAGCATGCTAAAGTACAAGCCTAACAACGAAATTACCCTAACGGGCGGTATACACGGCATGCACTATACTTTTAATAAAACACAAATACTTGAGCCCCGTGCAGGTATTAGCTACCAAGTAAACGCAACCAATACATTGGTATTTAACTACGGACTACATAGTCAATTACAACCTTTACCGGTATACTTATATCAGGCAATTGATGCCAATGGAGCGGTGAACCAAAGCAACCGACAACTCGACTTCACCAAGGCACACCATTTTGTACTTGGCTATGAAAAAAGATTGCAGAAAGATTGGCGCATAAAAGCCGAAACCTACTACCAAAGCTTATTTGATGTGCCGGTGGAAGCAACAAGCAGCGGCTTTAGCCTACTCAACTCCGGCGCCGATTTTATTTTTCCGGAAAAAGCCGGATTGGTAAATAAAGGTACGGGAACCAACAAGGGTGTAGAACTAACGGTGGAGCGCTTTTTGAGTAAAGGTTTTTATGTACTTACCTCGGCATCGGTATTTCAATCCAAATACAAAGGCAGCGATGGCGTGGAACGCAATACCACTTTTAACTATGGCTATGCGGCCAATTTACTTGCCGGTGGCGAATGGAAAATTGGTGCTTCTAAAAGAAAGGCTTTTACTTTTGACACCAAATTAACTAGCATTGGTGGCAGGTACGTAACGCCGGTGAATTTAGCAGCGTCTATTGTTGCCAACAAAGAAATACTAGACGAAACCCGCTACAATACAGACCAATTGAGAGGCTATTTTAGGTTGGATACCAAATTTGGTATTCGTATCAATAGCAGCAAGCGAAAAATGAGTCAGACCTTTTACTTGGATTTGCAAAATGTAACCAATGCCAAAAACATTTTTTTACGCCGCTATAACCCCGAAAAACAACGTATTGGCGAAGTAAACCAAATTGGCTTTTTCCCGGATATCTTGTATCGTCTACAATTTTAACCGAAGGAGTGTGAACTACGTTATTGATTGCGGTGAGAATAGTATCTTCACCGCAATTTTTTTGCTGTAAGCATACTCAATCTACCATCACAGCTATACAAGCAGGCACTTGCGCTGAACGATGTAATGCATGTAACCAACAACCCAAAATACAACCCTATGGCATGGATACTCACTGTAAACGACAAGCACCCACAAATGGGCGAAAATTGTTTTGTAGCCCCCAATGCAACAATAGTAGGCGATGTACAAATGGGCAATGAATGCAGCGTGTGGTTTAATGCCGTTATTCGTGGCGATGTAAACAACATTGTAATTGGCAATAAGGTAAACATTCAAGACGGGGCGGTAATTCATTGTACCTATCAAAAAAATGCCACTATTATAGGCAACAATGTTTCTATTGGCCATAATGCCCTGGTACATGGCTGTACCATACACGACAATGTATTGATTGGTATGGGCAGCATTGTGATGGATAGATGTATTGTGCATAGCAATGCCATTATTGCTGCGGGTGCGGTGGTGCTAGAAGGAACCGTTGTAGAAGCAGGCAGTATTTATGCAGGCGTACCCGCCAAAAAGGTAAAAGCGGTATCAGAAGCATTGATTGAAGGCGAAATTAACCGTATTGCCAACAATTATGTTACCTATGCAAGTTGGTTTGAAGCCTACAACCACCAAAATGACACCTCAAACGACTAACTTTGTGCTTATTTGTATAAATTACTTATTTTACAAGCGCAATTGTTTGCATACGCTTTTGACACCAACACTCTAATGAAAAAAATTTTACATCTATTTATTTGTTTTTCGGGTTTTACCTTGTTTGGTTGTGGCTTATTTAGCAAAACCACCGAAACAAGTTGCCCGGCTCGTACCAATATTATTGGTGCAGAAAAACTATTGACAGTAGATGAAGACATGCGAAAAACGCAAAAAGACCCCAATGTAACCGAAGGTGGTGCCAAAACCGATCCGGTAACAGGCAAAGTTACGAGCCGAAAAAAAGGGTTGCGTACGGGGGAAATAGAAAAAAAATCGAAAGTAAACAATTCGAACAATCCTTACATGACCGATAAAGAAAAGGAAAAAGATCATCTACGCATTACCGATAAAGAACGCAAAAAGATAGTGAAACAAATGAAGAAGGATATGAAAGAGTTTGGAAAAGAAACGGTGTATTAAACCTTGTTTATTCCCACTCTTTTTTGCCAATGGTATCCAAAATGTGCATGTAGCTAACATAGCGATCTATAGCAATATCCCCATTATTGACGGCTTCTTTTACTGCACAACCGGGTTCGTTCAAATGCATGCAGTTATTAAATTGGCAATCGTTTACCAAGGCTTTCATTTCCGGAAAATAACCACTTAGCTCCTGCTTGGTAACATCTACCAGCCCCATTTCTCTGATACCGGGCGTGTCGATAATTTTTCCGCCTTCGGGCAAATCGAACATTTCGGCAAAAGTAGTCGTGTGCAATCCCTTACCACTCCAACCACTTACTTCCTGCGTGCGCAACGACAAATGCGGAAAAAGGGTATTAATAAAAGTAGACTTACCAACACCGCTGTGCCCGCTCAATAAGGTAGTTTTGTTGTGCAACAAAGCTTGAATGGTATTGATACCAGTTTGGGTTTGCAAACTGCAAAGCACCACGGCATGTCCAATAGCTTCGTACACTTGCTTCAGTTGGTGGAACTTGTCTAACTCTTTTTGTTTGTATAAATCGGCCTTATTGAATACCAATATTGCAGGCACTTTGTACATGTCGCAGGCCACCAAAAAACGGTCGATAAATCCAGAAGAAGTTTTGGGATCTTTTAAGGTAGCAAACAACAGGCTTTGGTGAATGTTGGAGGCCACAATATGGTGTAAATGTCGGTTGTGCGGACTAACGCGTGCTATGTAGTTGGTTCGTTCGTAAATTTCGGTGATGGTTGCGGTATTATCGGTATCGTTTTCGGGCTCAATATCTACCCAATCGCCTACCGCAATAGGATTGGTACTTGTAATGCCGTCGATTTTAAAAACCCCTTTTATTCGGGCATTGTACACCTTGGCATCGGCGGTTTTGGTAACATACCAGCTACCCGTAGATTTATATACTAATGCTTGCATTGGTGCGAAAATAGGTTAAAGCCACAAGTTGCCGGTATTTTTATACCGATTAAATCTAGTCCACTTGCGTTTTTTTGCTCCACAGAGTTACCATTGTTGAATGGTGCCAACGCCACTACTGTTATATACGTAGTACCAGCCTCTGGCTCATCAAAAAAAAAGGCTACCGCGTAGCCGTTCTACTACAAAACTTACGGAAAAGTTCTGCAAAGGGTATGCTGCAACACAAACTCTACAAGTAACAAGCAAAGTGCGATGATTAACAACAACTCATAGGCATCTTCTACACGATGGTAATCAATCAACTCAATGGTTGTTTTTTCAAGCTTATTGATACTGTTGTATATTTCGGCCAATGTTTTTTCGTTTTGTGCATGAAAATACAAGCCGCCCGTTTGTTGTGCCAGTTGCTTTAACAATGCCTCATTGAAGGCCACCTGCTTGTAACTACCCGGTAAACCATTGATACCCGGAACAGCTATTTGCCGGTTGCTACCCACCCCAATGGTATATACTTTTACACCAAAAGTTTGCGCCATTTGCTGTGCAATATCCGGCGGAATAGCCCCACCAAAATCTACACCATCGGTGAGTAAAATAACCACCTTGCTTTTGGCTGTGCTTTGCTTTAATCTATCCACACTGGTAGCCAATCCACTACCAATTGCTGTGCCATCTTCCTGCAAATAACCATTTTCTATCCGACTAATTTGCTGTACCACCGTTTGGTAATCGCTGGTTACGGGACACAATGTGAAACTTTTGCTGCTAAAAATGACAATCCCAATTCTATCGCCCACCCTTTTACCCACAAATTCGGTAGCTACGGCTTTTGCCGCCTCCAACCGATTGGGTAGAAAGTCTTTTTCGGTCATACTGCCACTAATATCAAAGCACAATACTATATCAATTCCTTCACCCTTGGTTTTTTGCTCCTTCGATACATTTTGAGGGCGCGCAATGGCCAAAATAAGGGCAGTAATGGCCAAGCAACGACACACGAACAGCAAGTGCCGCAAGTATATTTTGTAACTTGCTACCGGAGATAAAAATTGGGTAGTGGTAATGGCCAATGTAGCCTTGCCACCCAATTGTTTTTTAACATATCGATACACCAACCACGGCACGAGCAACAACAATGGCAACAACCACGGATAAGCAAATTGCGTATGTAACCACCAACTATACAGCATGTGCAGTGTTTGAAACGGGTGAAGGAATATGCGCTAGCAAATTTTGCGCCGCATCTAAAGCTGCAATACACTCTTGTTCCGATGGTACGTATTGGGCAAACTTAACCAAATTGGCCATTTGCAATACTTGTAAATAGGCCTGCCAAGAAGCTTGATGTACCATGTGTGGAGCAATTTGCTGTTCCCATTCGGCTGCTGTAACCGCTTTTACACTAATGGCTAGTTTAAGTGCCACCAATTGACCAACAATGGGCACCAAACGCTCCATTAATTCTGTATAAGCACCCTTTTGCAAATAGGTTTGTAGCAAATGTAGTTCTTGCACCAATTGCTCTTCGGTAAGTGTACCTTCTGCCTTGGCTTGTGTTTTTGATTGCCTACGTTGAAAAAAGAAGTATGCCCCTACGGCTACTACTACCAACAATAACCCACCACCTATTGCCCACCAAAACCAAGATGTAGTAGTTTGATTGATGGTTATAATATCTTTTATGGTATTAAATGCTTTTAGTTGGCTAACTTCCACCGGCTTAACCTGAATGCCCATTGTATCGGTAGCAAGTTGCCTCCCATTGGCAAGTTGTAAGGTGTAAGCGGGAATAGTCCAATAACCACTATCAAAACTGGTAACCAACAATACCTGCCTATAAAGAATGGCATTGTCTTTTATGGATATGGTATCTATGGGTAACTTTCCTAGCACTTCCAAATGCGGTATGCTATCAGGCAGAGTAAACCAATTTGCCAAAGGAAGCAAGCCCGCGGAAGGCACTTCTGCATTGAATTGTAATTCTATTTGTTCCCCTAACACCATTGAGCGTTTACTTAGCTGCATGGTTACGCGCTGTGCCGATAGCTCAAAAGACAAGAGCAATGCCAAAAAGCTACCTACTATTGCGTATTTGGTCATGAAAAATTAGCGTTTTAAAAAGAAAGATTGTAATAGTTGCACATAGTCTTGTGTGGTAGCAATTGGGAGTAATTGAGCCCCTGCCAATCGGAATGCCGCTTGTGCATCGGCTGTCATTCGGTTGTATTGCTGTGTGTAATGCTTTCTTACTGCTTCGTTGCCCATATCTACCCAAAGAGTGTTGCTAGTTTCTGCGTCTTGCAATTGTACCAAGCCCAAATTGGGCAATTGGGTATCGATGGGGTCGTACAGTTGAATGCCAATTACATCGTGGTGTTTGGCAAGTACTCGTAAGGCATTTTCATATCCGGCATCGGCAAAATCGCTGACAATAAAAACAATGCTTTTTTGTCGGGCAGTTTTGTGCAACAACTGCAATGCTTTCACCAAATCGGTATTTTTATTTTGGGGTTGAAAAGAAACCAATTCGCGCAGCAAATACAAAACATGGTTTTTGCCTTTGTTGGCCGGAATGTATTTTTCTACTGTGCTTGTACAAAGTAACAAACCCGTTTTATCGTTGTTGCTTTGTGCACTAAAGGCCAAAACCGCACACAATTCAATCATCAGTTCGCGCTTGCTGAGGTTTTGCGAACCCACTAGCATACTTGCACTAGCGTCTACCAATAAATACACACACAAATCACGTTCTTCTTCAAACACTTTTGTATAGGTATTTCCCAAACGGGCACTCACATTCCAATCAATAAATCGGATATCGTCGCCCACAGCATACTCCTTCACTTCTTTGAACAGCATGCCCCTGCCCTTAAAAGCACTATGGTACTCTCCCGAAAACAAGTGATTGGTGAGCATTTTGCTTTTGATTTCGAGCAACTTAATTTTTTTCTGCAATGCGGCTATATCCATACCCACTAGTTTATACAATCCCTATTAGGGTACTTTTACGTTTTTCAGAATCAGTTGTACAACATCATCGGCTTGCATATTTTCGGCCTGAGCTTCGTAGGTAAGTCCAATACGGTGCCTAAGCACATCTAAAGCAATGGCTTTTACATCGTCGGGAATAACATACGCTCTTTTTTGTAAAAAAGCATGTGCTTTGGCCGCTTGTGCCAAACTAATACTAGCCCTTGGGGAAGCCCCAAAACCAATAACAGACGCTAATTGATGTAAGCCATACTGACTTGGAAAGCGGGTTGCAAACACAATGTCTATTATGTATTTAAATATTTTCTCATCCACATATACTTGTTTTACAAGTTCTCTTGCTTCGATGATTTCGATAATAGACAATACAGGCTGAATAGTAGCAGGTTTGCCGGCAGCAGTTTGTTGCAACAAAATGGCCAATTCCTCTTCTTTTGAAGGATACCCTACCACCACTTTCAGCATAAACCTATCTACCTGTGCTTCGGGTAAGGGATAAGTGCCTTCTTGTTCAATCGGATTTTGGGTAGCCAAAACCAAAAACGGAACGGGCAAAGGATAACTGTTACTACCAATAGTTACCTGCTTTTCCTGCATGGCCTCCAACAAGGCACTTTGCACTTTGGCCGGTGCTCGGTTTATTTCATCTGCCAAAACAAAATTGGCAAAAACCGGTCCTTTTCTTACAGCAAAATCACCGGCATGCTGTTGGTAAATCATGGTACCTACCACATCGGCAGGTAATAAATCGGGCGTAAACTGGATGCGGCTAAACTTGGCGTCGATGGCTTGTGCCAATGATTTGATGGTTAGCGTTTTGGCTAATCCTGGCACCCCTTCAAGCAACACATGTCCGTTACTGAGTAAACCAATCAGCAAACGTTCTATCATATACTGCTGCCCAACAATCACTTTGTGCAGCTCTTGTTGCAATTTTTCTATTAAAACTGCTTTTTGAGTAATGGTGTTCGTGAGTTGTTGCATATCTGCTGCCAAAGCCATAGTACCAATTTTTTCGGGTGAAAATACAAACTAAGCCGTAATTGCCTATGTAATTTTACAGGTTAGAAGGCTATAAAACCAATTATTGACAGGGCGTTTAAAAATTCTTTTGCCAAGGTTTGAATTTAATACAATATTACACTTCTTTATCCGTCTGCTCCTTGCAAGATGGACGCAGCAATTACTTTACCTAACAACATGCAAAAACCCATTTCGAGCAACATTACACAAGTAGTTAACCACTACAGCAAACGCTTATTGGGTTTTATCCGCAAACGCGTTGGCAACGAAGCCGATGCACAAGATATTTTGCAAGATGTTTTTTACCAATTTGTAGGCAATACCCAACCCATTGAACAGCTTACAGCTTGGTTGTTTAGAGTAGCCCGAAATAGAATTACGGATGTACAACGTAAAAAAAAGCCCTTATTAATTGATGATACTTTTACAGCTACAGACGATGAAAATGATGCATTGGGCGATTGGAAAAACCTATTACTCGATGATAGCAATAACCCAGAAACCGACTATTTGCGACAATTGTTTTGGGAAACCCTACACAATGCCCTCAACGAACTACCCGAAGAACAGAAACAGGTATTTGTTCTGAACGAACTAGAGGATATTCCCTACAAACAAATTGCCGAAATAACCGGTGCATCGCAAAGTGCCTTGCTGTCGCGTAAGCGTTATGCCGTTTTGCATTTGCGTAAACGATTGCAAACTTTAAAAAATGAACTATTAACTTATTAAAAAACACATTATGAAAAACACTTTTTGGATAAAAAAAATACTTGGCTTTGCCTGCCTAGCAGTAGCATTTGTTTTTGGATTGAGTTGGATAGTTATGCAGCTGTGGAACCAAGTAGCGGTAGCGGTATTGCACGTTTCGCCCATTACCTATTGGCAGGCAGCAGGATTGCTTATACTAGCTAAAATTTTGTTTGGCGGTTTTGGCAAATCGGGCTGCGGCAGCTGTTGCGGAAAGGGATTTGGAAAGGAAATGAAAGAAAAATGGGGCAACATGAGCCCTGAAGAAAAAGAAGCATTTAAACAACAGTGGCGCAATAAATGCCGTACTTGGCAATGTAACGACACCCCCAATATGCACTAATTCTCAAAATAGGTAGCCATGAATCAGGTACTCGTATTTAAAACCAATTTACTGAACGAACAACACGTGCAACAAGCTAGCAAACATTTAAACAAAGTGAAGGGCATAGTACAATGGAATGTAGACTTGCAAGACTGCGATAACGTACTGCGTGTGGTAGCTTCGCCCTTTTGCACAATACAAAGCGTGCAAAATATATTGGCTAATGCCGGCTATTGGTGTTGTGAGTTGAATGATTGACGACCTGGGAAATCAATTGCATTGACCTTTTTCGTCGGCCTTTACAAAGAATATAAATCAATAAACTTTGCCTTCGGGATTTATTCACTTAAGGCTATCACTTTTTATAAAAAATAGTCACTTCTACAACACCCGATTGCAGCATGTCAATTTTTTGTGCCGCCGCTTTTGACAAATCAATTATACGCCCTGCAGCAAAAGGTCCTCTATCGTTTATGCGCACCACTACTTCTTTTTGATTGCGCAGGTTGACTACTTTCACCATGGTACCAAATGGCAACGTTCGGTGGGCTGCGGTTAGTTTGCTACTATTGTACGGCTCTCCACTTGCAGTTGGTTTGCCATTAAATTTATCGGCATAATACGATGCTTTACCTGTTTGCTTTACGGGATGTCCACCACTTGAGGAGTTAGCACCACGATGACAAGCCGCTAATCCAACCAACAAAAAGCAATACAAGAAAACCCACTGTTTCATATGCAATGATTATTCAAATAAATGAACGAAAGTAACGCTTTAAAGGCATGCAAAATAATACTTATTGGATACACTTTGCTGCGTTAAGGATTGAAGCCTACCGTGTACCCACATTTATTTTTATTGTACTTTTACATAAAATATAAAGCTCATGTTAGGGCCTGACTATCGCAATCTTTTTTCCGATGCCCGTCTTTCTAATCGGG
>JAIXOS010000116.1 GCA_027486695.1 Chitinophagaceae bacterium
CTAGGTAGAATATCGCTATAGGCCGGCATTAACAACACGTCGTCGAAAGTAAGTCCGGTGCCAAATAGACGATCCTGATAAAAAGAAGCGTAATTATTTGTATTTATTGTTGCCATGCGCAAAAGTAGTAGCACGATAGCAGTATGCAAAAAAAATATTTAAGAATCCCAGAAGGCAATCAAGAAATGTTTGTTAGGCTTTTTTTAGCAAAATGATGCTTGACCTATTGTGTCAATTAAGTAAATAAAGTGGAAAAGTAGGGAATGATGCAAAACCTATCAAATAAAAAAAGTCGCTGAAATTCAGCGACTTTTAGTAGAGCGTACGGGAATCGAACCCTTTTTGCTCTTTTTTACCCTTTGTCATGTAAGTAATTTAAATTGATTATCAGTAATTAACAAATAATTATAAATATTGCTTTGTCCGTCTTTTTGTCCATTTTTGTGCCCTTTTTTTACCCTTTTTTTACCCTAATTTTTGCCCGGTTTCATCATCTCAAGCATGGCATTTAAGTTCTTAATTACACTGTCTTGAGCCTCTATAATTTTTATTTTATCGGCCAAAGTATTTTTTAATTGCTCTATCGTATCCCTCAATTTTTTTACTTCTTCACTGTCATTTTGGTATTTCGTTGCTTCTTCTTGCAAAGAATTCACATGCATAATTGAACCTTTACCATATTCCAAGTATTGTCTACTAACGCCATAATGCGAAATGAGCACATGCATCAACTCGCTAAATTTTTCAAATGGCATCTTTCGAAGTCCATTTTTAAAGCTGCTATAACTTGATGATGCAAGATCAATGTGCGATAAAATTTCTTTCTGCAACACCGGTTTTGCGTTTTTACGGGTGTTGTATATAATATAGTCAACACACTCAATCAGCCTTTTTTCAACGGCTGTTAATTGAATTGATTTTAAATTATTCGTCTCCATAAAAACAAGTTTTAAAATTTTTAAAAAAGTTTTTTTGTATACTAGTTTACAAAACTTATGTTTGCATTTGTAAACAATTTACAAAGGATTTGCGAATAAATTGTTTTCGATTTGTTGATAACAAAAAATTGATAAAAGAATATGTCACAGAAAAGGAGCGATTGGCTCATGTACAAAAAACAATTGCCTAAGGCTTGGGCTTGTATGGTAGCCAATCAATTGAATAGCAATAAGATTTTGCCAACCCCATTAACAGGAAGGCAAGTTTCACTCATTAGAATTGGGAGAATTAAAAACCATGATTTGCAAAAAGCAGTCTGGAAGGAGATAAAAAAACTCCACAACAAAACAGAAAAAACGAAAAGTCAAATTTCGAGAATGAAGGTTCTCTAAAATTTTTTTGCCCATGCTTGTAAACGACTTTACAAACACTTCACAAAATGAAGTGCTAATAAGCAAAATAGATGCGCTGATGAAAGCCATCGAAACTTTACCCGCCCCTATTGCTACAGCAGGTAAGCCAAATGTCGATTTGCGAAAAAACACAAATTCGAAAAAAGCTTTTGCCGAAGCATGCAAAAGGGACATTGAAAAAAGATGGAATTTAAAATATCCATCATTTTAAAAAAAAACATATGAGTGCGCAAGAATTGGCTATGAACAACTATGTACTGTATCGTCAGCTTGTCGATTCAGTCAAAGATGAAGTTTTGAAGAGTCGCTACACAACAGATGCTGAGTACTGGCTGAATAAGTACTTGGAGTATTCAAAAAATGACAATTCAATTCTGATCGAGCTAGGCTTTGTCACTCAATACCCCTAATGATTTACAGTTTACACGGCACACCTGTTTCTACAGGTAGCCCCTTTTTTAACCCATAAAATGATGTACTATGTTTTTTCTCCCCTCCCCAAAAATCTTTCTGGCGTTCCAATTGGAGCATTACCAGGAGCGATTTGCAAATGCAAAATCCATTCAAGAGCGCTCATTCATCCGTGCCAAATTGTTTCACCTAAAAAAACAAGCAGCATGTTATCTGGATTAATACCCGAAAAAGATTACCTGTTCCACTATTGTATCTTGTTTATCCTAGTTGCAGTATTGGCCGAGCCAATTACGAAGGGCTTAGATGCTATCATTAATTATATAAAGTATAGAATATGAGCCAAAATACCACTTGCAACAATCCAAAATGCCCAGTAAAAGAGGTTTGTGCCAAATACGGGACCGAGGCCAAACCCAAAACCAACTTGGTTACTTACCAATGGCAAATTATTGGTGGATATAAAGCTTGCACTCATTTCACCACTAAAAACCGTTAATCATGAAATTTCATCGCATACGAGGTAGGACGCGAAGGGTACAAGCCATTGTAGAAGGAACAAAAACGCAAACAAGGAGAGTGGTAAAAATGCCGCCATCAAGATTTTACTATGAAAATAGCCAATGGGTAGGAGAGTCAGGCAGAATATACCAGTGCCCATACGGCAAAATTGGCGATGTACTTTGGGTTAGAGAAAGCTTTTATAAACCAATAAATGAATCTTTTGATGGGAACTATTTTTATGCTGCTGATATAGCAAAACAGGGTTGGAGTTTCAAATGGAAACCATCTATCCACATGCCCAAATCTGCATGCCGCATCTTTCTCCGCATAACCAACATTCGAGTGGAGCGCTTGCAAGATATCAATGAACAAGATGCAAAATCCGAAGGAGTAAAATTGCACGATAGAGGTGTGCACTATCTAAACTACTTAGACCAAAAAGGAGGATTGACACAGTTCATATTCAATTGCAAAACTGCATATGATAGCTTTCGTTCGCTTTGGAAAACAATTCACGGAAAAATATATGAGCCCAATGCTTGGGATCAAAACCCCTACGTGTGGGTAATTGAATTTGAACGCATTGCAAAACCTGAAAATTTTGGATAATGAAAGTAGAATCCGAAAGCATTGTTACTTTCTTCAAATCCATCAAGTACCTCATTGAAGGCATCTGCGAAACTGTACAGATTGGTGACGATGGCTTTCAAGAATCCGTAGAGCTGCAAAAAGACGAATTGATTAAGCAAATTGACTCCTTTGAAATGCTACACTTAACGCCAGTTACCAAATTGGCCAAATCAAAGCTCGCATACATGCAATGGTACGAGGAAGTGTACAATCCCAATCAAGCCGATAATACGGTATCGGCTAACATCAATTTGTACAAGTCCAAACTGTATTTGCACATCAAAAAGCAAATCAGAGAAAAAATATGTGCCGAAGAATTAGCACAAGTGCCAATAATTGGCCTAGCCAATTTTATTGAGGAACAAACCATCCTCAATACGCACTACGAAAAGCTGATTTATTCCAAAGAGTGGTACCATAGTTCGCTGCAGGTATTGCTAGATGTGGCTGCCGAAATTGAAGCGGAACGCAACAAAGCCCCACAAATTAAAATGTTTAACTAATTAACGCTATTTAAGTGATCACTCAATCAACCATAGACAAAATAAAAGACGTACAGCTGAGCGAGGTGGTAGGTAGTTACATCAAACTAACCCATAAAGGCGTTAACTACCAAGCTTGTTGCCCTTTTCATTACGAAAAAACACCCAGTTTTTCTGTAAACGATGTAAAAGGCATTTACAAATGCTTTGGTTGCGGTGCAGGTGGCAATGTGATTGATTTTGTAATGCAGCACGATAAGCTCACGTTTGTAGAAGCCATAGCCAAAATTGCCAGCATTGTAAAAATGGAGGTGGAGTATGAGCAAGAAACCGAGGCCGATAAAGAGAAGCGAAAAAAACAATTGTCCGAAGCCGAAGCACAAGAAAAAGTGCTCAATTTGGTAATTCCCATTTACCAACAGCAATTGGCCGATTTGCCTATGGATCATCCTGCCAAAATTTGGGCAGCCGAACGATTTGACGATGATGTATTGGCGCAATGGAAAATAGGTTGGGCTCCTAACGATTGGCGTTTTATTACCCCAATACTCATTAAGGAAAATCTCTTTTTTGCC
>JAIXOS010000070.1 GCA_027486695.1 Chitinophagaceae bacterium
GAATAATGATAAAACAACTCAACCTATAGTAGTAGATAGCAGTACTTACACGCTGCAAGCTGTTGCAGTAAAAAGTGGCTTTAAAATTCTCTTGTGCAATCCACAAGCCGATGGCTTAATACCTGATTATGCAACACGAAAAAAAATAGAAACAAAAGTCACCAAATTATTTCAAGAACATCTTATCATTTTCTTTGATGAAGGTAAAACGGAACAAATTTGGCAATTGGTAGTTAGAAAAGCAGGTAAGCCTACTAAGGTAACTGAAACAAGATACCATATAAATCAAGACCCAGAATTACTATTTCAAAGAGCCTCTGGTATTTTCTTTGAAATGGATGAAGAAGATAACATTACCATCGTAGATGTTACAAAAAGAGTATCAGAAAATTTTCATCAAAACAATGAAAAAGTTACCAAACAGTTCTACGACAAGTTTAAAAAAGAACATACTGCCTTTCTTGCGTTTATTTCAGGCATCGATGATAAACTTAATAAAGATTGGTACGCATCGTTAATGCTTAACCGTTTAATGTTTTGCTATTTCATTCAAAAAAAAGGGTTTCTTGACAATAACAAAAACTATTTAAGAGATAAACTAAAAGCCTGCAAAGAAAAAAAAGGCGAAGTAAAATTTTATTCATTCTATCGTGATTTTTTGTTGGTACTATTTCATCAAGGGTTAAATGAGCCTACACAAAAGCAAGCCGTAAAAATTGAAATTGGCAAAATTCCATACCTCAACGGGGGCTTGTTTGACGAACATGAATTAGAAAAAACATACACTGATATTGACATTGCTGATAAAGCATTTGAACATTTATTTGATTTCTTCGACCAATAAGAATGGCATTTAGATACACGTATAGCAGCCACTGGTAAAGACATTAATCCCGATGTAATTGGCTATATTTTTGAAAAGTATATCAACGATAGGGCTAACATGGGGGCATATTATACCAAAGAAGATATCACAGATTATATCAGCAAAAATTGCATCTTACCTTACTTATTCGATGAAACCAAACGCCATTACTCAAAAGCATTTGATATAAATGAAGAGATATGGCAGAATCTAAAACTTAGCGGTGTCGAATATATTTATGATGCTGTAAAAAAAGGTGTTGAGTTACCATTACCAATAGAAGTCAGCGCAGGTATTAATGACACAACAGCACGTACAGAATGGAACAAACCTGCACATGTTGAATATGCTTTACCTACTGAAATTTGGCGTGAGGTTATTGACCGCAGAAACCGATACACCGAAATAAAAGCAAAGATTGAAAAAGGAGAAATACAATCGGTTAATGATTTCATCACTTACAATTTAAACATTAGGCAGTTTACGCAAGATGTTGTTGAAAATACAACTGATTCGGAATTTTTGAAATGCTTTTACAAAGCACTTAATAGCGTTACCATTATAGACCCCACTTGTGGCAGTGGTGCATTCTTATTTGCAGCAATGAATATTTTAGAGCCATTGTATGAAAGCTGCATTCAACGTATGGAAAACTTTGTTGCCGAAGCACCAAAGCACAAATACAAATACTTTGAAGAAGTTTTAGCACAAGTAAAAAGTCCTGAACATCCTAATCTACAATACTTTATTTACAAGAGCATTATTCTTCGTAATTTATACGGTGTGGACATTATGAAAGAAGCCGTTGAAATAGCCAAGCTTCGTTTGTTTTTAAAATTAGTGGCAACGGTAGAAGTAGATTACAAGAAACCGAATTATGGTTTAGAGCCTTTACCAGATATAGATTTTAATATTCGTGCAGGTAATACATTAGTAGGCTTTGCCACAGAAGCAGAACTTAAAAAAGGTTTACTTTATACATTAGATGGGGTAGCGGCTGCACCAGTAATACAAGAAAAATGCGATGTGGTTGCAAAGGCATTTTCACGTTATAAAGAAATACAACTAACTTATGGTGATGATTTCAAAGCGTTCAAAAAAGCAAAAGAAGAACTTAACAAACGCCTAAAAGATTTGAATGCCGAACTCAACCAACTGCTACACAAGCAATCCACTGCAATAGCCTACGACACTTGGCTACAATCGCACCAACCCTTTCATTGGTTTGCCGAGTTTTATGAAATTATAAATGATAATGGAGGTTTTGATGTTGTAATTGGAAACCCCCCCTATGTTGAGTATTCAGCAACAAAATTTCCATATCGAATTAATGAGCAACTATTTAAAACATTCCCAAGCAGAAATCTTTATTCATTAGTTTTTGAAAGAGCAAAAATAATTTTAAAAATTAGTTCAAGAATAGGGATGATTGTGCAAATAAGTTCCGTTTCAACACCAAGTATGGAAACAATGGTAAAAGAAATAAAACGGAATGTAAAATCAAATTGGCTTTCAAACTTTGCTACAAGACCAGCTTATTTGTTTGAAGGTGTTACAATGAATTTAACAATAATTATTTCGGAATTGCTAAAGTCAGAAAAACCTATTCGTCCAACTATTTTTGCTTCACATTATCTAAGATGGAATCCAGAATGTCGTGAACATTTATTTCAATATATCTCATTGAATAAGGTTGATAATGACAAATTGCTTTTTGAATATGCAATACCAAAAATAAAGTCTATAAAGGAAAATGAAATTTTAAAAAGACTAATCGAGCAGAAAAAAACACTTGCCCAATATTTAGAGCCAACAAAAAATGCAACTACACAAGCACTCTTTTACAGGACGGCAGGTGGTAGGTATTTTAAAGTTTTTATTGACCGTGAATTTGGTTCAGACAGCAAAAGTAACAAGAGTAAATATTTTCAAAATAAGTATAATGTTTATGTAATCATTGCTGTTTTAAGTTCTGATATTTGGTGGTGGTATTATACTTTGCATTTTGATATGTACAACTGTAAAGATTACATGATGTACAGTTTTCCATTTGATTATGACAACTGCAAATACATTTCCGAATTAATGAAACTTGGAGAAAAATTAAGTGCTGATATGTTTGCAAATGCAGAAAAGAAAATGCAGTCCTATGCTACAACAGGAGCCAGGATGCAATTAATTTTCAGACCAACAAAATCAAAACCAATCATAGAAGATATTGATAGAATATTAGGCAAGCATTATAATCTTAATGAAGAACAGTTGGAATTTATTATTTCATACGATAATAAATACAGGCTTACAAAAGAAACCGAAGAAGAGGAGGAATAATGATTGCAGCAACACTTGGCAATACAGAAATACTAAAGCAACATAAAGTTGCTTTTTTGTGCAGCCGTAAAGTTCCAGCAAGTGCAGTACTAAAATGTTACGATTGGGCAATAGAGCAGAGAGAAAAGCAAGTGTGTGTTATCAGTGGCTTTCATAGCCAAATAGA
>JAIXOS010000063.1 GCA_027486695.1 Chitinophagaceae bacterium
AGTAATGGCTTTTTGCTGCCAATGTTTTGGCGCAATAATAAAAGAAACGTGTTGTTGTGTGCTGCTTGCATAATGATTGAGCCTACAAAAATAAGCAGTGACCTTACAAATATGACAACGCTATAAACAAAACGTAGCTGTGGTGCACTGAAAAAAAGTAAACTGAAAGGGAAATAAGCTTAGCTAAATGTGTCGGATGCAGCTTTTTTGGTAGAACAGCCTTCGATGACCAATACAATTTCGCCCTTAACGGTTTTGGATTTAAAATAGGCGGCTACTTGTTCCAATGTGCCACGTTTGTTTTCTTCAAACATTTTTGTGAGTTCGCGGGTAACACAACATTGTCGGCTAGCGCCAAAATAAGTAGCTAATTCCTCCAAAGTTTTTACCAATCGCATAGGGCTTTCGTATAAAATAATGGTCCGTTCTTCTGTACATAGCTGTTTAAGAAGGGTTTGGCGTCCTTTTTTAAGAGGCAGAAAGCCTTCAAATACAAATCGGTTAGTGGGTAAGCCGCTATTTACCAATGCAGGCACAAATGCAGTGGCACCGGGTAAACTTTGAACAGCAACATTGTTTTGTATACATGCCCTCACCAAATAAAAAGCGGGGTCGCTGATGCCCGGAGTGCCGGCATCTGTAATTAAAGCAAACGATTTGCCTGCTTGCATTTGCGATACCAAATGTTCGGTTATTTTATGCTCGTTGTGTTGGTGATAAGGCGATAAAGGCTTTTGAATGCCATAATGTTGCAGTAGTTTAGAGGAAGTACGGGTGTCTTCGCACAAAATCACATCTACTTGTTGCAATATGTCAATACTGCGAAAAGTGATGTCTTTTAAATTGCCAATTGGAGTAGGTACTAAATACAACATGTTATGCGATAAGATGCTCGAAGTAAAGGTGCTGAAATATTACACCCGATTGCAGCGGATAGCCCACAGTACATGCTTTTGTAAAAAGCATGTACGAGGACTTGCAGCGAAAAGCGGGACTGTAGCTGCTTGTTTGTTGGCAGCTTGTGTTCCCACTATGCTAGTTAACAAATTCAATTTCGTAAAACTCCATTACGGCGTTTGCCAATAATTTTTGCGCTGCTTCGTTAGCTACGGCACGAGCTGCTTCTTCGGTAGGGGCATCAATTTGAAGGGTGATGTGCTTACCTACCCGAACATCATTAACATTGGTGATACCCAAATTTTTCAATCCACCCAAAACGGCCTTTCCTTGCGGATCTAAAAGGTTTTTGAGGGGCATTACTTTAATTTGTACTGTAAAAGACATGGTTTATGTAGATTGATGAAACAATGAAAGAATAATGTATACAACAAAGGTAACCGGTACACTTAGCCAACCTAAAAGCCAACCCGCCAAAACTGCTACAACCACTAATACAATAAACGGCCAAAGCGTACGCCAACTAGGTTGTTTGAATTTTAAGGCCAACATAGGCAGGGTACTCACCATTAAAGCACTAATAGTAGCAACCACTGCGTACCAAAACCAATGGTTAGCCAATAGTTGTTGCACCCAAGTATAGGGTGTATACAATTGAATTAGGGGAAAAGCGGCAATTAAAATACCTGCGGCCGGAATAGGAACGCCCTTGAAACCATGTGTTTGTTGCGTATCGATATTGAAACGAGCAAGGCGATAAGCACCTGCACAGGGGAAAATAAAGGCGGGTAGCAACCATAGATAATTGATACTGAGTCCCTCGGGTTGTTGGGCAAAACTGTAGCGCAAAAATTGAAAAATCATCATCCCCGGAACCACACCAAAGCTCACAACATCGGCTAAGCTATCGAGTTGCTTACCCATTTCGGAGGGAACTTTTAACAACCGAGCCACAAAACCATCCAGGAAATCAATTACGGCAGCAATACCAACAAACAAACTAGCCCAAGCCATTTGTTCGGGAAGAGCCAAAAAAACCTGTCCTTGTTCATCGGTCAATTCTGTTAAGCCGGGCATTAATACAGCCACCAAAGCAAGGCAGCCAAATAATAAATTGCTTAAAGTGAAAATATTGGGTATGTGCTTCATTAGTACAAACAGCCCGGTAAGGCTAGGGTTAATTTTTTGCAAAGTAAATGGTTTATTGTTGCTATAACCAATAATTAGCCACTTGTTTAGGTATTTTAAGTAGTTGTAGGGTTGTTTGTTGTTTCGTGGAACAAAAAATATTTTTAGTAGCGAAAATTTAAAATATTCGTTTTTACTTTGTTTTGTGTTTACAGTTGATTACTTTTGACAAAAAATCATTTTATGAAAAAAGTATTGTATTTTTTGGCTGCATGCTTCGTATTCGTATCATGTAGCAAAGACACCGCTAACCCTTCAACGGAAGATAAAGTGAGTGACTATTTCCCTGTTTCAGCAGGTAACTATTGGAAGTTTAAAGACAGTGCTTCAGGCAGTGTGACCACTCTTTCAGCAACAGGTGCTCAAAAAAGTATTAATGGGAGTGCCTATTATGTAGTAAATACGAGTAATGCATCAGGAACAGTGGAGGGATATGTATTGAAAAAGAATAATTTTTACAGTTTCGTTAATTTGTTTGGTACTAGTATAGTAAATGGAGCATTGGATTTTCGTTATTTGAACGATACCTTGGGCATTAACAGTAGCTGGAATTACAATGCAGGTTCTATCAATAGCATTCCTGCCACCGTAAAAGGGAAAATAGTAGCCCGCGGCATCAGCAAAACGGTGAATAATGTGGTTTACAACAATGTTATTTTCTCACAAATGAGTTTGTTTTACGATTACTCTTCTTTAGGTATGGGTTTGTTGGAAGTAGGTCGTTACGACATTTATTCAGCAAAGGGCGTAGGGATTATCAAAGTACAATCTAGCTTGCCTACCAATCCTTTAGATCCCACTAGTAGTAGATTGTACATCTGTTCAAACCTAGTAGAGTACAGTATTAAATAATTAATTGACTCCATAGTCAAAAAAAAGCTAACCATTTGGTTAGCTTTTTTTGCGCATAGCACTTTCAATTTCTTCAACGGAAATTGGGAAATGTTTCATTAAATCAATGTTGCCATTTTTGGTGAGCCAAATATTGTTTTCAATGCGAATGCCCATTTGTTCTTCTGCAATATAAATGCCCGGTTCTACCGTCATTAGCATGCCTGATTGCAAGGGTTGGGTACGGGTACCTAAGTCGTGCACATCAATGCCCAAATGGTGCGAAATGCCATGGTACAAATATTTTCGGTAAGCGCGGTTTTCAGAATCTTCGTTTTTTACATCTGCTTTGCTCAAGAGGCCAATTTTGATGAACTGTTTGCTTGCTTCGTTGCCCACTTTTTCGGTATAATCTACAATGCTAATTCCGGGTTTTAATAGGGCTTTGGCATAGTTGTGTAAGTGCAAACAAGCATTGTAAACTTCCTTTTGACGCGCAGAAAAAGTGCCATTTACGGGAATGGTTCTTGTTAAATCGGCATTGTAACCACCATAACGGGCACCAAAATCCATCAAAATCAATTCTCCGTCTTTGCACACTTGGTTGTTGGCAATGTAATGTAAAGTGCGCGCCCTATCGCCGGAGGCAATAATACTGTTATAGGCTTCGCCGGTAGCCCGGTTGCGCAAAAATTCGTACACAATTTCTGCCTCTATTTCGTATTCATAAACGCCCGGTTGCACAAATTGACATACTTTATTAAATGCCTTCAGGGTAATGTCAATAGCGGAATTCACAATAGCAATTTCTTCTTTGCTTTTTATAGCCCTTAATTGTGCTAAAATTTTGGCTGCACGTTGGTATTGGTGTAGGGGATAGGCGGCTTTCACTTCGTCTACAAATCGGTATTCGCGATTGCGGATACCATTGCTTTTTCGGTCGTTTTCGTTGGTGTCTAAGTAAATGGTGTCTGCCGAATGGATGAGACCTTGTAATAATGCATCGAGGCTGTCGAGCCACACAATTGTGCTAATGCCGCTTATTTGCGAAGCTTCTTCTTTGCGCAAGCGCTTTCCATCCCATTTCTCCTTCAATTCGTTAGGGCGAGTTAATACCAAAATTTCCTTGTATTTTTTTTCGCTGCAATCCGGATACAAAATCACCATCGAATCTTCCTGTGTGATGCCGCTTAGCCAAAATAAGTCGCTATTTTGTTCAAATCTGTGTAACGCATCGCCGTTAGTAGGAAATTCATCATTGCTTACAAATATTGCAATGCTGTTGGGCAACATGGCATCGGTAAATCGTTTGCGATTGTTTGTGAAAATGGAATTATTCAATGGTAAGTATTTCATGTTGTTGGTTTAATTATGCTACTTTAAAACTCCAGGTAATGGTAAATGCCGCTACCATTTCGTGGTGGGTGTTGTTGCCTACGGCAGTACATTGTATCATTACATTTTGTTCGCCTTTCAGCGCTTTTTCAATGGCGGTTTCAATGAGTTTACCGTCCTGACAGGTAAAAGTTATTTTGTCGGTTGCTTTTTTATAAAATTGCCCCTCACAACGAGTTATGGAGGCGATAATTTTCGGTTCTCTTTTGTAAACTTGTCCAAATGCCATAACGCTAGTACTTAATTCTGCCGCCATACTTAAAACCGCAAAGTGTAAACCATTCAAATGGTTTTGATTGAGTTTTTTGAAAGGAACGGTTACTTGAGATCGGTACGATTGGAATTGGATAAGTCTTAAACCCATGAAAAGTCCTAAGGGCATATGGGTGGCTAAAAACCAACGGAATGGCCAAGGGCGTAATAATAGCTTTTGGAAATGGCTAAAAAAGGGATTCATGAATAGGGGTTTAACTAAAAGCTATGGCAAAGTACACAATAATTGTTAATAATATCACCAACTAATGCTACTTTCTATACACTACAAAGCCACACTGCCGAATACAGTGTGGCTTTGTAGCATGTAAATGAGGGCTATTTGATGAGCGTCAATTCATTGATGATATTGGTAGCGCCGCCTAACTTTTCAATACACCACAATACATAACGAACATCAACATTGATGGTACGATTGAGGTCTTTATCGAAGGTGATTTTGTGGCTGAGGGCTTCGTAATTGCCGTCAAATGCCAGGCCAATGAGTTCCCCTTTTCCATTCATTACCGGCGAACCGGAATTGCCTCCTGTAATATCGTTGGTTGTTATAAAACTGACTACAATGTCGTTGGCAATGGGGTCGGCATATTGGCCGTAATCTTTTGCTTTGTATAATTCGAGCAGTTTTTTGGGCAAGTCAAATTCATAATCGCCCGGTTGGTATTTATCTACCACACCTTTAAGGGTACAGATGTAATCGAGTTTTACGCCATCTTTTGGAACATAACTTTTTACATTGCCAAAACTTGTGCGCATTGTAAAGTTGGCATCGGGGTACATCATTTTTACCTTTTCCGGGTTCATTTCCATCAAACCTTTCATGTATAGCCGGTTGAGGTCGGCATTTTTTGCAGCAAATGCTTGTGATTTGGCACCGTAGTTGGCATTGTAATTTTTAAGAAATGCGTTGGCAGTTTTGTATGCCGGATCATTGGTGATGGCCTCGGCGGTAGGGTTTGCTTTAAATGCTTCCCATTTGCTATTATCGAGTAGTAAAGTGTTGGTAAATAAATCGGCAGCAAAAGCTTTGTAAGTGCTGTTTTCTAAGCTGTTGTACTCCTTGAATAAGTCGTCGTAAAAACCTGCAGGGTGCTGGCTTTTGTCAATGTCGCTAAAAAACTGCATTAAAACGGCGGCAACAATATTTTGATCACTTTTTTTGTTTTCACTTTCTAAAAATGATTTTCTTGCGGCGTCAGCGGCGTCCAATGCTTTATTGATGGCCTCTTTTGTGGCGTCTTTCTTTTCTAAAATCGCCAGTAAATTATTCAGTGAAAGAGCTTGACCTAATAAAGGGGAACCAAAAATGCCTTCATTCATGTATACACGATGTTTGGCAAAAGGCCGCCATGCTTGGTAGTTTTTTTCAAATTCGGTAAAAATGTTTTCGTATTCCGATTTGCCCTTTGCCCAATTGATGAACACTTGTTCGGCTTGTTGTTTTTGGTGGTAAGTATCAAATTTGAGCAGCTGTTTGGTTTCGCCATCAAAAAACTTCCAATAGTTAGCTATGCTAGCATAGTTTGAAGCCAATTGCAATTTGGTGGCGGCACTTTTTTTCATTTCATCAAACATGTATTTCAACCTGATGTCACGCAATTTTACCAAAGTAGGGTTTTCAATTGATGTTTTTAATTCAATTGCGGGGCTCACCATGTATCGGGTAGTACCTCCGGGATAGCCGTATATCATGGCAAAGTCACCATCTTTAAAACCTTTGATACTAATGGGTAAAAAGTATTTGGGTTTTAAAGGAATATTGTTAACGTCGTATTTAGTAGGTTGTCCATTTTTGTCGGTGTATACCCTAAATACCGAAAAATCTCCTGTATGTCTAGGCCACTCCCAATTGTCGGTATCGCCACCAAACTTGCCAATGCTTTCAGGAGGTGTTCCGGTAAAGCGAACATCTTTAAATACGTCGTATACGTACATAAAATATTGGTTACCATTGAATTGACTTGCAATGACTGCACGTTTAAATTCGTTGTTGCCAACGGCTTCCTTGGTTATTTCGGCTACCAATTCTTGGTATTTGGCAGTTCGTTTAATGCCTTCCAAGCCATTAAGTGCATCAAGTATACGCTTGGTAACATCGGTAATGTTATTTAAAAATTGCACACTCAATTTGGTGGGAATTTCTTCTTGCATGCTTTTGGCCCAATAGCCATCGCGTAAGTAATTGTGTTCTACCGTAGAGGCCGACGCAATAGCATCGTAACCACAGTGGTGATTGGTAAATATCAGCCCTTTGCTACTCACAATTTCGCCTGTACAGCCACCGCCAAAAATTACAATAGCATCTTTAATAGAAGCTTGGTTGATGCTGTACAACTGTTCGGGTTTTAGTTTTAATCCTTTTTTTACCATGTTTTGGTATACCTGCTGACCGAGTAGCATGGGTAACCACATGCCTTCATCGGCAAAACTCTTCAAAGATGCCGCTAAAAAAATAGTTGCAATAAATATTTTTATCATATAAATTAGTTTGGTAACAAATTTACTGAATTAAGCAACGGAAGCAACTGATATATCGCATGAGCGGTAGTGTTGCCTGCAAACGTGCGTAATCCTTGGTATGTTAAACCAAAGATTGGTTTTGTGCATTTGCAATGGTGAAACATCATTCTCGGTTGAGTTGCTATTTGTTTTACTCTTTTAGCAAAAGGAAAATATACTTGTGATTGACCAAATTGGGTAGACCCAAATTCTATGCAAAAGCCAATGTTATTCCATTTTTGGTTGACCATGGCAAAGTGTTCAAAACAGGTTTTTCAAATCCTCTATATCAGTTGCCCAACTCTTCCGTATAAGTTGAGTAACTCCTCTGCATAAGTTTGTCAACTTCTCTGCATGAGTTGGGTACTGCTTTTGTACAGTTGCTGTGGTCATTGTAAATCTTGTAAGGTTTATAACATGAATGACTCAACTTGTTAATCAGTAGATAGATAAGAAGCCACAGAATCAATGCATTTTAAGATTTCAGTGATAAGTAGGTTGTTGCTACTACGTACCTATTGGTGAGCCTTTTTTGTGATGGCTTGCTTGAAACAACTGCTATGTACTTGTAAACCAATGCACCATAATTGTCTGTTTGTGAAGTAAGGGAATTGTTTTTTATAAAGCTAAGTGCCGGTTTAAATTTTGTTTTTTGGAAAGGCTATAGCTTATTTTTGAGCGAAACGAGGCCGTTTTTGCAGTCGAAATCTAGCATTTTCGGCAAAAAAATGAACGAAGTCGCAGCCAAAAAAGAAGCATAGCAAACCATTGAAATCAATTTTAAACAGGCTATAAGTTCCATTGCTTACTAAGTTACCAATTGGCATATAGTGCATTCGCTTATTTTTGCACGCACTATGCAAGTACACCGGAACTTAAAGCAGTTACCCACATTTACCAATGCGATTGTTACTATTGGCACTTTCGATGGCGTACACGTAGGTCATCAAAAAATCATTGATTTATTAAATGAAGAAGCTAGGTTGGTGAATGGGGAAACGGTAATTATCACCTTTGATCCACATCCGCGTTCGGTGGTGAAACATTTGGATAGTGCCGTACCATTGATCACCACTTTAGACGAAAAAATTGCTTTGTTGGAAAAAGCGGGTATTGACCATTTGGTTATCGTGCCTTTCGACGAAGCATTTGCCAACCAAACGCCCGAAGCTTATGTAGCATCTTTTTTGCATCACTATTTTCGTCCGCATACCATAGTTATAGGATACGATCACCGTTTTGGAAAAAATAGGGTAGGCGATTACCATTTGTTGGAGCGCATGGGTAAGGAATTGGGGTTTTCCGTAAAAGAAATCCCCGAAGCTGTGCTCAACGAAATAATTGTAAGTAGTACACAAATACGAAATGCTTTGCATGGATATCAAATTGAGTTGGCCAATGCTTTTTTGGGTTATCCTTTCTTTTTTGCAGGCAAAGTGGTTTTGGGCAATCAATTAGGCCGAACGATTGGTTTTCCTACTGCAAATATGCAAATGCTGCATGAACAAAAGCTTATTCCCGCCAATGGCGTTTATGCTGTAGCCGTTTATTGGAAGGAGGGGTTAACGAAACAGAGGTTTTGGGGAATGATGAATATTGGTGTTCGTCCCACTATCAATGGCCATGATAGGGTAATTGAAGTACATATTTTTGAATTTGACGATACCATTTATGGCCAGGAGTTGCAAATTCAGGTGCACGCTTTTTTGCGTTCCGAACAAAAATTTGCCGGCATTGCCGCATTAAAGGAACAATTATTTCTTGATGCAGAACTGGCAAAAAAAACATTGCAACAGCTCAATATACCAGCCTAACTTTTTGAAATAGGATATAAGGTGTCAATAACTGCCTTCGGTAAAAAGGGCGTTGCATTGCCATTGTTTTTTAATATGTCGCGCACAATAGTGGATGCAACGGAAGTGTATTTGGGCTCACCGGTTAAAAAGATGGTTTCTATTTGTTGATCCATTGTTCGGTTGGCATCGGCAATAGACTTTTCGTATTCAAAATCGCTAACAAAACGAATACCTCTTAAAATAAACTGCGCACCAATTTTTTTACAAAAGTCAATCGTTAAACCTTCATAAGCGGCACATTCTATTTTGGGTTCGTTTGCATAAATTTGATTGAACCACTCAATACGTTGCTGTGCCGAAAACATGGGTGTTTTGGCCGTATTGGTACCCACGCCAATAATTATTTTATCAAAAAGCGGTAAAGCCCTATTTACAATGTCTACATGACCCAATGTTACGGGATCAAAAGTGCCTGGGAATAAACAAATACGCATATTGGTGTGGGTTTAGGCAAAATACGAGAAACCGTGTTGGCGATAATTCATTCCAACAACTAAGATTGGTTGTTGTGATTGGCCAATAAATATAGAACAGCCATCCGTACCGCTACGCCATTTTCTACCTGATTCAATATAATTGAGTTGCTGCCGTCTGCTACATCGCTATCTAATTCTACGCCTCTATTTATAGGTCCCGGGTGCATGATGGTAATTTTTTTTCCAATACTATCCAATAATTGGCTACTGATACCATAAGCCAAATTGTATTCTCTTAAGGAAGAAAACAATGGTTGATTTTGTCGTTCCAATTGTATGCGCAATACATTGGCCACATCGCACCATTGCAAAGCCTCGGCTACGTTGTAAGTAACTTTTACACCAAGTGCCGCAGTGATGTATTTGGGTATTAAAGTAGGAGGGCCAGCTACCATTACTTCGGCACCCATTTTTCCCAATAAATAAATATTGCTCAATGCTACACGGCTATGCATGATGTCGCCAATAATAGCTACACGCAAGCCCTTAAGCGTGCCAAATTGTTCTTGCATGCTAAAAGCATCTAATAAGGCTTGTGTAGGATGTTCGTTAATGCCATCGCCTGCATTAACAATAGCGGCAGGAATATGCTTGGCCAAAAAATGTGGTGCCCCACTTGCGCTGTGCCGCATAACCACCATATCTACTTTCATGCTCAAGATATTGTTAACGGTATCTAGTAGTGTTTCTCCTTTTTTGGCCGATGAACTACTTGCCGCAAAGTTGAGTGTATCGGCACTTAAGCGTTTTTCAGCAAGTTCAAAACTCATTCTTGTGCGGGTAGAGTTTTCGTAAAATAAGTTTACGATGGTTATGTCGCGTAAAGAAGGTACTTTTTTAACGGGGCGCTGTAAAACCTCTTTAAATTGAGTAGCGGTAGAAAGAATCAACTCTATGTCCTGCGTGGTCAGGTTTTTAATCCCTAATAGGTGCTTCGTGGAAAGTTTCATTAAAAGGCAAAGTTAATAGTTAGGCAATAAACATGTACAAGAAGTTGCAAAAGGTGCATATTGTGTTTATATCAGCACAATTTCGTCTTGACCATCTTTTTCTGCCCAACGAACCAATACTTTTTGTGTGGCAAATGTATCTATGGATCGGCCTATGTATTCGGCCTGTATGGGAAATTCGCGGCTAAAACGTCGGTCTATCAAAGCACACAATTCTACTTTAGCCGGTCGGCCAAAATCGAGTAAGGCATCTAATGCAGCCCTGATGGTTCTGCCGGTCCATAGTACATCGTCTATCAGTATTACTTGTTTGTTTTCAATGCTAAATAAAATATCTGTTTTATTGGCGGCATGTAAATGTTGCCGCACATCGTCTCGGTAAAAAGTAATGTCTAGTTTTCCGTACACAATTTGTTGCGGCGATACCAATTGCTGCAACTCGTTAATAAGTCGGTCGCTCACAAAAATGCCTCTAGGCTGAAGACCAATAAATACAGTGTCGGTTAATGAAATATGATTTTCGAGTATTTGATGAGCCAAACGTTTAATGGTTAAGGCTATCTGTTGTTGCGATAAAAGTGTTTTCACAAGCTCAAAAATTTTGATAAAAATAGCTGCTTTGCACCGATGCACCACAGCCACTTTTTTCTTTTTTTGTTGAAAAAAATATACAATGCTGTATAGAAAGTGGGCAAATGTACGGCGGATAAAGCTTTGTTACTTGCGCTAATTTGAATGCTAGGGCAGAATATTGTTTTTGATGGAGCGTAGAACTGCAAAAAGTAATCTTGTAAAATTGACCGCCGTTGCAGTACTTTGCTACCTACATGCTGCAAATAAATAAAATAAACCTTTTTCAATTCCGCAATTACAGCAACGCTAGTTTTGCTTTTGAGCGTCGTATTGTAGGTATTTGTGGTGCTAATGGCAGTGGTAAAACCAATTTGTTGGATGCCATCTATTATTTGTCGTTTACCAAAAGCTATTTTTCTAAACCGGATAGTGCCAATGTACAACACGGTGTAAAAGGTATGCGCCTTCAGGGCAATTATTTGCTTCAAAACCAACCGAGCAATATTACTTGCATTGTACGCGAAAACAACAAAAAGGAAATTGCGCTGAATGGGGATGATTACAAAAAATTTAGTGAGCATTTGGGTAAATTGCCTTGCGTAATGATAGCCCCCGACGATGTAGCCTTGATTACTGGAACTAGCGAAGAGCGCCGTAAACTGCTTGATACTTTATTGTCGCAATTGAATGCGAGCTATTTGCAACAGTTAATTGCCTATAATAAGTTACTACAGCAGCGCAATAGTTTGTTGAAACAAGCTCAGGAAACGGGCCAATTGAACGAAGATTTGTTAAGCATTTATTCGGAGCAGCTTAGTGCTATTGGTGATTGGATTTATGTGGAACGTAAACTTTTTTTAGAAACATTTTTACCTCTAGTGGCCGAACAGTACCAATATATTGCCGGAGGGTTAGACGATTTAACCATCGCTTACCAAAGCGAATTACAGGAACACTCAATGAATTATTGGTTAGATTGTAACAGAAAAAAAGACCAATTGCTTGGTCGTACATGTTCGGGTATTCACCGCGATGATATTGTTTTTGGTATGCATAGACATCCCTTTAAGTCCGAAGCATCCCAAGGCCAACGCAAAAGTTTGTTGTTTGCCATTAAATTGTCCGAATGGCAGGCGTTGAAACAATACAAAGGTTTTGCACCTATTTTGTTGTTGGACGATGTATTTGAAAAATTAGATGCCAATAGAATGCACAATTTGCTGCACAAAGTGGTTAATGAAGGCGATGGGCAGGTATTTATTAGCGATACCCACAAAGAACGATTACAAATACATCTTACACAAATTGGTGCCGATTTTGAGCTGATTGAATTGTAAGTGTTTGGTAAATTATTATTTAAGTTTAATTTTTACTTTCTCCCAAAGTTGTCCTGCGTCGGGTGTCAATTGCCAATAAAAAATGCCGCCAATCATCATCCCCGAAAAAATACAAGAACGAAGGATAATGCCTAGCCAACCCGTAAGCGTTAAGCAAGTACTGTAGGCAATTGCGAAGCCAAAAACGGACAATAGAATGGTATACAAGGTTTGCTTATTAAATGGCTGCATATTGAATTTCTTTCGAATGAAATTCCAGCGAATAAAGTTGTAAATAATAAACGATAAAAGTTGTGCATACGCTGATCCAACTATGCCGTACTGCTTGATGAATATATAATTGGTAGGAGCAATGAGTACCAATAAAATAAGCCCACTATAAAAATCGAAACGCCAATGACTAGAGGTGAGTATCACAATATTGTTAACACCTGTACCGGCATCTAATACGCGTACCAAACCTAAAATAATCATGGCTTCCATCCCCGCCAAATAACTGTTTTTAATGCCAATTGCTTCAATCGCATAGGCTGTGTTGAGTACCACGTTGCCATAAATGAACAAACTCGCAATCAGCATATTGATGCTGCTACGTGCATAAATACGCATCACTTCTGCTCGGTTATTTTCTTTCCAAGCTTGTAGCAATACGCCTACAGTAATCGATTGTAAACTACGTTGCGGTACCTGAACCAAGTTAGCTACATACTGTGCCAACGTAAATACCCCTGCTATTTGGATGGTTTTTAAGCTTGCAATCAAA
>JAIXOS010000044.1 GCA_027486695.1 Chitinophagaceae bacterium
CTTTTGGGCTATTTTTAGCGTTATTTCTCTACGCCCCGAAAGGATTGAGGAAACATGCCCCTTGCTACCAATAAATGGTTCTAAGTCCTTTGCTTTAATGCCTTTTTCTTCCATTTTATATTTTATGGCATCTAGTGGGCTCAATTGCGGCAACTGGTAATGCTTATTGTCATAATCTTGTATTAAAACAATCAACAATTCTAATTCGTCTGCTTCGGTTGTACCTTCCTTTGCACCAAAAATTTCCATAAGCCTATTTGTTGCATGGGCATAATCTTTTTCAGTTTTTAATACTTTCCAATTCATAGTACATCTAGTTTAAAATTTTGTATATCGGTATCAAAAGCAATGGTTTCGGCATTTATTTTATCGTATTCCTTGTGTGTGCCAAACCAAATAACATAACAAGCATTTTGTACAAAGTTTATTGCTACAATTAACCTAAAATCGTTGCCTTTGATATTGAAAATGACACGATTATTACCTACTATACTTGCATTGCCATACACGCCTTTTAGTTCGTTGAAGTTGGCAAAATGGAACTTTGAAAATTCGGCTACCCAAAGCAATAGCCCTTTTTCGGCATTAGGATACTTGTTGATATAATAGTGGATTGTTCTTTTTACAAGCACTTTCATTGCCCAAATGTAGTAATAAGTTTTCATTTTGAAAACTTATGTAATAAAGCTAGCGTGTTGTAACCTTGTTCCAAATAATTGAACTATCATTTCGTTTTAATGAAAACAAAATGCTGTGTGGTCTACATCCTTAACGCTTGCTTTGCCTTGTATAATCGCTTTTAGTAGTTGTATTGTTTCTACTTTCTCTTTGAAGATACCTCCTCCAACAATTTCATTTTTGAATTGAAATACCTTTCTTTCCAATCGATTACTACATGTGTTTCGTGACTATCCTTGTTAAAACCTTTTCGATTGTTCCTCACCACCGCCCCAAAAGCGTAAAAATGACACTTTTTAGCGCAGTTCATTGTGCATATATTCTAACAACTTCACAATCTAAAGCGAAACGCAAATAAATTTCCCTTGTTGGCAGTAGTTACTTTCCGATACAAAAAGTAACATTAATTGATTATCAATTACTTTTAAAATTAAGGTACAAATAGGGTACGAAATAATTTATTTATCCTCAACTAGAATCTGAATTTGCTCTGTTAATTCTCTTAATTTATCCTTAGTCATGAAATACAAATAATTCTTTGACTTTAAAATATCTTCATATTTAAAATGACTAAAAGAAATTAATTTAGTGTTTGTACAAAAAATTGAAAATGGACTATTAGTTATAACTTTTGTCTTTCCAATTTCTTCAAATTTTACAGCAATATCAAATATTGGCTTCACAACATATTTTAGTTCACCGTAGGATATCTCAATAGTATCTTTTTTGTTAATAAGGTAAACGTTTATATTGTAATTATCTGCTTTTATAAACTTAATACTATCTCCAACAGTTTTAAGAAATTCTTTTGTTATTTCTTTTGATGGAGTTTTTGCATTTATTATAGTTGAAGTTTGTGAGTTGCTAATTTTAAACGAAAAAATAGCTATCCAACAACAAAATATTTTTTTCATAGATTGTTTTTTAAGAAAATAAATTAAATATAGTTATAAATCAAATACCAGAACCTATTAAGACTAATTCATAACATCATAGCCCTTTCAAATTCATAGTATGGTATGTTTTTGGCTGCCTCCTTTATTGCCATTAAACGCAAATATTTTTTAGTGGGTTTACCTGCATACGTTTTTTTAAAATGCTTTTTGTAAAGTTCGCTGCAAACTTCATCTTGTTTAAAAATTGCTCCAAATTGTTTATCCAATAGCCTGTATTTTTTGCTGTGTGTTTGGCTCTCATACATACCGCCATTGCAAAGTTCTCTATGCCTAAAAATGCCATTATACAAATAAAGCTTTCTGCATAGTCTGAAAGTTTCAGGACAAACGAAAAACCATAAAAAGCCCTTACCTAAATTTGAGGGTACTTTTTTCAATTCAATTTGATAGCTTTTTTTAACGTCATTGTAATTATACGACAATTGCAAAAATGGGCTTTCCTGTGCTGTGTTTACTGAAATTGAAATACTGCCTGTTTCAACTCCGTTTCTGCTCCATATTATTGTACCGCTTTGCCATTGATTCGGCTTTAAATATCCATGCTTTTTTAAAAACGCAATTTTTACGGTTTTTACTTCATCGTAGAGGGTGGGGAATGTGTAGTATTTTGGCATAAATAGGGCTTATAGCGTGAAACCTAAATTATTAAGGAACATTGTACTTATAACCTGAAAAAACCTAATATACGTGCGTGTATAGTAGAATAATTGCTGTGAGTAATATTGCTTTTAATTCCTCTAATCTGTTAAGAAATGGCAAAAAGGTTTTATTGCCTCGATTTGCTTTTATGGTTGATAAATGGCTATCAATAAACTTTGTACAGTCGGTTATAAGGCTTCCATTATTTAGCTTTATTGGCTCTTTTGGTAGCTGTATATTATCAAAATAGCTTTCGAGTGCTGTAATGGTTTTGGGCAAAATATAGCATTTTTTTTCAATTGGTTTTTTTGATGTTTCATTACTGCTATATTTCTGTAAACTATTTAACGGTTCGGGGGTGTTTTCTCTTTTTAGCGTGTTGGGTTTTGTAGGTTTTTCAGGGTTTGGCAAAACAAATTTTTTGTAATCAAACTTCATTAAATAGTCGGCAAGGTCAAGCCCTTGTTTCTTTTCTGGTTCGGTGGCTTTATATTCCAATAAATCGGAAACAGAAAAATTTGCAAGGTGTGAAAGTTCCTTTGCCTTACTACTCCAAATTTCAAATGCTGTGGGTTTTCCCTCAATCTTTGGTTTTGATAGGTCGGGAAATAGTGTAACTGTTCGCCCCTTTAATATTCTGCATTTATCAATATTCAACCCGTGCAAACCACTACTGGCTACCCAAATAAACTGGGGCAAATAAACGCTGGCAATTACAGCCGTTTTTTCGCTTTCAACTATGGCAACGGGTTTTGTTTCATCAATTAGCAAGTGTTCACCAAAAAAGCATTGTTTTAAGCCAAATTCAGGCTGTTTAATTAGTTTATGAACAAACGTAAAATCCTTTTGCCTTTTGCCTGTGGAGGGGCAATAGAGCATTATTTTACCCGTTCTAACTTTGCCTTGTGTATCTATTTGCCAAAATGCCGTTGCACCATTCCAATATTTTGAAGTTCCAATAAAAAAACGGCTTATCAATTCGTTTGCAATCTCAACCCCAAACAGGTTAATAAGAAATTTTATAAAGTGATTATTTTCGGCAACCTGCGAAATTATTTTATCAATTTGTAATGACTGCTTAAATACCTCTACGGGAATAAACGAAATGGGCTTTGGTTGAGGTGTAACAGGTCGGGGCTTGTATGCTTTAGGCTGGGGTTTATCAAATGAAATATTGTTATCCTGAAAATACTGTTTCGGGGTGTAATGATAACCGCAATTGCTTTCACGGTTGCACCTGCCAACGGTGGGGTGTATGTGTTCGCCTGTTTCCGTATCAATGTAAAGCGAAAAGGTTTTACCCTTACCGCAATTAGGGGCTGGGCAACGGTAACGGGTATTCATCCCCTTGTATGGTTCTAATATGTATTTGTGTTCAATCATGAGTAATTCAAGTTTGCAATTTGCAAAGGCTTGTATAGGGGTTTGCAAACTTGCAAACGTGTTTAATGTTTGTAAATAATCTTTGCAAACGAATTTTGCAAACGTGCAAACAACTGTTTATCAGATACTTTCAATAACAATAAGTTTGTAGTAAACAACCTTTTCCCTTGCTTCTTTATGAAGTTTGCAAGTTTGCCCTTGTTCGTTGTAAATCTCATAACCAGTTTCAAGTATATCTTTTAAGCGTTCCTCAATGGTTCGTTCTTTTGCTTGAAAATCTTTGCAAAGCTTTTCAATTAAATCGGTTCTTTTTAATTCTGTACCATCCCCTAAATACATTTCAATAAACTCAACCATGTCGGCAATTGTGGCTTTGTGTTTACGGTTATTGATAACTCCCGAAACTTCGCTCGCATCTGCTAATATTAGCCCGTTTACTTCGTTGCTGTATTTGATATAAAAAGGTGTATGCCTTGCTGTACTTCTACATTTCAAATATTTTATCCTTATAATATTTGTATCGTTTTGGCTTGCATCTTTCTCAAAACCTACCTGCATTACCGTACTTGCCTTATTCATTAATTCAGTACCAAAATGCCCCCTTGCTTTGTCGCTTTTGGGGTTTTCGTGAATAAGGCAAAGGAATATTACATTATGTTCGTTAATAGCCATATTCATAAGGTCGATAAGTTCCATACTCTTATCGGTCTTATTGAAATCCTCAATACAATCGGTTGAAACATCTAATACAATAAACAAAGGGTTGTTTGTACTTTTCTTAATATGGTTGAGGTATTCGTTTAAAGCTGAAAACCTTTCTTTTCGGCTAATTTGCAATAGGCTTATGTACTCAAAATTGCTGGGGTGGTCGGCTTTGTTAAACCCTGCTTTTATTTGTATGGACTGTAAAGCATAGGGCAACTGTTCCGATAAGTTCCTTTCAGTATCTACATAAACAACCGTATGAGTTGCATTAAAATTAGTACGCCTAAACCCTAAAAGTTCATTATTGCAATCATGCCTTTTTAAAAAAGCAGCACAAATATTTTCAGCTAATCGGCTTTTGTGTACCCCTGCTTGCCCTTGTATTACGTTTATCGTATGAGGGAAAATTACAGCGTTTTCAGCTTGTACAATTACAGGTTCTGAAAACCGTATTTCATTTGCTTTGAGTTCCTTTAATTTTTCACGGGTAGCAAGTACAGTTTTTAAATTATCTGAAATATTTTGTTCGGGTACTTGTTGTAATAGTTTTTCGGCTTCGGCTTTTATATCCTCAACCCCTATACTGTATTTATCAAATTCGTAGTTTGCTTTCTGTTCCATGACTAAAAAAGGTTTAATTGGGTTAATAAATGTTTCGGGGCTTTGTCGGGGTTGGTAGTTAAATACCATGCTTTAAACCCTGTTTTTTGGCAATATTTCTTTTCAATTTCCCAAAGTCGCCCTGCCTTTTCTAAGTCACGTTTATAGCGGCAAATGTTCTTTTGGTAAATGCCTGTTGCATCTGCTACCATTGAGGCAGTTGCAACATTGTTATGTAAATACTCAAATATGGTTTGTAGTTGGGCAAAAGGTGTATTACCTTTATTTTGTCTTTTATGGTGGAGGTTGTTCGTGTTATGCATGGCAACCTCCTTTTTTATTGTTCGCTAAATACGCATCTGCTTCGCTTGCTGTTTCTGCCAACGTCTTTTTTCTGCCTTGCTTCAAATAATTGATTAACTCAAACTTTGAGAAATAAACCCTTTTGGTTCTTTTA
>JAIXOS010000387.1 GCA_027486695.1 Chitinophagaceae bacterium
AATAGATTCTTTATATAAGCAAACAGATACCTTACCGTTAAACATATGTGGAGTTAGTGATAACACTTATTCATATCAGCTTTCGCTTTCCCCTAATAATACATTAACCCAAGCTACATATTTGCATGTTTTAAACTTTGGTAGCGGTGATGCTTCACAAAAAGAATTTACTGCTTTGAGTTGGCAACCCTTGAGAACCGATGTTGCTCGTAGTTTAATTACCTACAACATTAGTCAGATTCCGCAAAATGCAGTTGTGAATAGTGCAAAGCTCTATTTATATGCCAAATTAGATGGTGGGAAGATTAGTGGGCAACCAACTTATGGAACCAATAATACGAGTTTGTTACAAAAAATTATTTCACCATGGGATATCAAACGCGTAAGTATGAATAACCTTCCCAGTGTCGGTAGTACATCTGTGATTGTACCTCAAAGTATAAGTACAGCCCAAGATTATGTTATTGATATAACTGAATATGCGCAAAGTTGGGTTGTAAATCCGGCCTCTAATTATGGTATGATGTTCCGTATGCAATCGGAAACGACTCCCTACAACTCCCTTATTTTCGAATCAGGCGCAGCTACGGATACTACCAAACGCCCGCGTTTAGAAATTTGTTATACCCTGCCTGATGTATTGCCTGCTACATTAACTTCTTTCGATGTTGCCTACAAATTGGGTCAATTTGCAGAGATTCAATTTGCAACTACTAATGAGGTAAACTTGGCAACAATTCAAGTAGAAAAAAGTATAGATGGCAAATTCTTTACCCCTCTTGCTTCGGTAGCAGCTTTAGGTGGCGCTTCACAACAATATCAAGTGAAAGATGCCGCACCTACTAATGGTAGCTACTACAGATTAAAATTGATTAATGCGGACGGGTCTTTTGTGTACAGCTCAGTTGCTAAGTTGGTATTGTCTGCTCAAGAAAGATTGGTTCGTTTGCAACCCAATCCTATTGTAGGAGCTCAGCCTTTAGTTGTAACCATTACCAATACCAAAGATGAAGTAGGTGCCTATAGATTGTACAACTTTGCGGGCAAGTTAATTGCCGAAAAGAAAATTAATTTGCAAAAAGGCATCAATACGTTCCAAATTGCTGAACTAGCATCGGCTGTTTCAGGTACGTACCATTTGCAAATTGTTTCTGCTAATCAAAACATCAACAAGAAAGTTGTGAAAGTTGATTAGTATACTACCAATTCAATTGGTATCAAAAAAGCCGTTCTTTCGAGCGGCTTTTTTGATGTTAGTAAGGTTTGCCCGTTCTTCACAGTATTATTGTGTCACAATTGTGTTTTTAATCGTTATTATGTAGTATGAAATTAACCTTGTTGTCCGTTGGTAAAGCACACGATGCAGCTTATGCTACTGCCATTGCCGATTTTACAAAACGGCTGAATAAATATATGGCGGCTGATTGGGTGTTTATTGCTGCACCCAAAAATGCTGCCGCTATGCAGGTGGCCGATTTAAAAAAAGCGGAAGGTCAAGCAATATTGCAGCATATTGAGAAAACGGATTTTTTGGTATTGCTAGACGAGCGTGGTAAGCAAATGACATCGGTTGAATTAGCGGCTTTTATACAGCAAAAAGCAAACGATAGTTGTAAAAAAATAGTGTTCTTGATTGGTGGTGCATTTGGTGTTGACGAAACGGTACAACAAAGGGCAAATTTTACATGGTGTTTATCCAAATTGGTATTCCCACATATGTTGGTTCGGCTTGTTTTGTCAGAACAGTTGTATCGTTCATTTACCATTATCAACAACGAAAAATACCACCACGTGTAAACATGAAAATAGTTGTATGTGCTTTTATATAAGGTATTTTACAACTAAGCAGGCAATTGCATATACACAAGTAGCCAAAAAAATACCTTTGCCGGTATTGTCTTTATTGGTATTTACGTATGCAGTAAACAAAACGGCATTTGCCATGAGCGACACACTTAATACTGCTGTTAACAAAGTTTTCCAAATAGCTAAATATTGCAGAAATTCCAAAAAAGTGAGCCTGCTGAACCTTGCAAAATAAAAAACAATCAAACCAATGATAGGACCAAAAAATCCGAGAGCTAGACCCCAGCCAAGGCTGTCTTTTTTATAAAACATAATTAAAAATTATAAATATTTTCTAGTTGTTTTTTTTGTTCATAGTTGGTTAAGTCAAATTGTACAGGTACAATGCTAATATAATTGTTGCTTAAAGCCCATACATCCGTGTCGGTACCTTCATCAAAATTGACAAACTCTCCTGTCAACCAATAATAATTTTTGTCGTGAGGGTCTTTTCGGACATCAAATTTTTCCTGATATTTAGCGTAAGCTTGCCTACATATCTTAATACCTTTTATCGGTTCTGCACTTGTGGCGGGGATGTTCACATTCAGCAACAAATGTTTGTCTGCCGGTTTGCTCAATAATTCAGATACAATCAACGTAACAAATTTTTTGGCTTCAGATAAATCGGCCTGTAGGCTGTAGTCTAAAATACTAAAACCTGCAGATGGAATGCTTTCTATGGCAGCTTCCATAGCCGCGCTCATGGTTCCGCTGTAAATTACGTTGATGCTATGATTGGCGCCGTGATTAATGCCACTGAGGCAAATGTCGGGTTTGGCATGTAGTACTTGGTCAACTGCAATTTTTACACAGTCTACAGGCGTGCCACTACAAGTATAGGCTTCTACATCTTTACCCAATAAATTGCTTTTTGCCAAACGTAATGGTTGTCCTAGTGTAATTGCATGTCCCATGCCACTTTGGGGTTTGTCGGGTGCTACTACAACCACTCTTCCTAAATGTTTTACGGCATCAACCAATGCCGCTATACCGGGTGCAGCTATGCTGTCGTCGTTGGTTATTAAAATTACTTTTTCTTTTTCACTGCTAGTTGTCATAATAGTAATTTAAATCAAGATGAAATGCAACTATAAACAAAATAAAATGATTTGCAAATACTTTTCTTTCTGTTTGTGTATTAAATCGCGGTGGATACTTTTTTCAACATGTAAGGATACTTGTTGGGTAGAAATATATAAATTAATTTTATAAATTATTCATAGGTGTTGGTTATGAATAGTAAAGGGTTACCTTTTGTAAAATAGGGTATTAATTGATAAATTAAAAAGTCATAAAATGGTACAAAAATCATATCTAAAAACCAAAAACGCAGTAAAAGTTAAATTTTCAGTAAAGCCCGAATTGGCCTCAAATGTGGCGGTTTTAGGTTTAAATGGTGATTGGGATAATGCGATTGTATTAACGAAGAAAAAAGACGGTTCTTTTGTTGGGGAAGTAAGTTTAGAAAAAGAAAGTCGTCACGAATTTAAATATTTGATAGATGGAGAACTTTGGCTAAATGAAGCTGAAGCTGATAGCGAAGTAGAAAATGCTTTCGGAGGTACTAACAGTGTATTGATTGTATAATGATGTGG
>JAIXOS010000458.1 GCA_027486695.1 Chitinophagaceae bacterium
GAAGGTGAGTATAAAATTGCACGTTTAAAAAAGTCGATGATTGCCTTAGCTGAAAAACCAAAAACAATAACCATCAACCGAACCAACTATTTTCCAACCACCGATAAAAATTATTTACACAAGCACAACGGAATGTATTATTTGAGTTGTTCGGGCTACTACGCAACGGCTAAAAATGTTTATGGACCCTACGACGCCAAAGGCGTTGTGGCAAAGGGTATGGGAATAGATACACCTTTTGGACACGGTGCTTTTTTTGATTGGAAAGGACAATGGTACCATGTATGGTGTAAATACCGCGATCGTAGTTACGATAGAATACGCGATTGCTTTATTGCTCCGGTAACCTACGATAAGGATGGTTTTATGTACGATGTATTGAATAAAAAAATACAAATCAACTAGTACATACTACATTTTAGTCAAAAAGGTTGCTATTGGATTGATAGTAATTTTTTCTGTATTTGAATGAATAGTAATTAAGGAACTTAGATGCATGGATGGTACAATGTTTTTTTTAATAAAGGCTTAAGGAATAAACATTTAAATAAAACTGATCGAGAACGCACTTCCATTAATCCTTGAAAATAGTGGAAGTGATGATTTACAATGTGTTAGCTTATTTGTTTAGTGCACTAGCTCACGCTCAAATTTAAAATATGAATAAAATATTTATACTATTTTTTTGCTTTTGCACCAACATCGCTTTAGCGCAAACCAATAACAAAATGATTATTTTAGATATGGTTCATCACAATCCGGGTGAGCCATTAACAGAAACGATTTTTAATAATCCGACTTATCTAAAAAATCAAGGATATACAGGGCAAGTGATGAACGATTTTACATTTGCTCATGCCGCTATAACTTTTGATAAGTTGAATCCTCAAATTTTTCCACAAGGATCTAAAGATAGAGCATGGGTAATGGCAGCCGCCAATAGAGTGCGTAAAAACATTGCAGCGGCACATGCAGCGGGCATTAAAGTGTATTACTTCACCGATTTAATTGTATTGCCCAAAAAGTTAGTAGAACTATACCGAAATGAAATTTGCGATGCAAAAGGAAAAATTTCGTTTGAACGTCCTAAAACCATCGAAATACACAAAATGATGCTCGATGAACTTTTTGGTACGTTCCCGGATTTAGATGGATTGGTCATTAGAACGGGCGAAACCTATTTAAACAACGTACCCTATCATACTGGTAACAATCCCATCACAAATGGTACTACAAGCCATGTGAAACTAATCAACCTTTTAAAAGACGAAGTGTGTGTAAAAAGAAATAAAACTATTTTCTATCGTACATGGTCTTTTGGCGGAATGCACGATTCTGCCGCTTATTATTTGTCTGTAACCGACAAAATTGAACCACACCAAAACTTGTTTTTTTCCATCAAACACACCAAAGGCGATTATCACCGAACGTTTGACTTTAATCCTACTTTGGGTATTGGCAATCATAAACAAATAGTGGAAGTACAGTGTCAGCGCGAATATGAAGGAAAAGGCGCATACCCCAACTATGTAATGGAGGGCGTTATCAATGGTTTTGAAGAATACAAAACCATTTGTAAGCAGAAAGGAAATACATGTTTGAAAGATATAAAAGACAATAAAAATTTTGCCGGTGTTTGGAGTTGGAGCCGTGGTGGCGGTTGGGTTGGTCCTTACATCTCCAACGAATTTTGGTGCAAACTAAATGCTTTTGTAATTGGTAAATGGGGAAGCAATACAAATGCAACGGAGGAATCGGTGTTCAATCAATTTATGGATGCGAACGGAATAAAACAGCCGGCAGATAGAAAGGCGTTTAGAAGTTTGTGCCTGTTATCTGCTAAAGCGGTATTGCGTGGTCACGAAAGTGGCGAATATCCTTTCGATAGCGATTGGGTTTGGTGGATGCGGGACGAATTTTTAGCCGGTATAGATACGCCAAATGTATCACCCAAAATGTACCCTTCAGAAGGTGTTCTTTTAAAGGCCTTTAGTTGGTATTATAAAAATGGATTATTGGATAAGGTTGTAGCGGAAAAACAGAATAATGTACAGATATGGAACAAAATTGTGTTGTTATCATCAAAAGTACACTTGCCAAACAAAGAAGATCAAGCATACCTAACTATTTCTAGCCGTTATGGTTGGCTATTGCACAGCATTATAGCAAGCGGATGGAAAATAATGGCATTGGGCTATCAAGGGGATCAAACTGGCCATTACAATAAAAAAGAGTTGTTATTGGCTATTAAACAATACGATAGCAATTGGGTAGCATACAAAAAATTGAAGGCAGATTTTGCAGCCTGCGCTACGTTGTATAAACCATTTGCATTTGTGTATACCGCTCCAAACTATCATGCCGTGCAGGGGATGGACGCCTCTGTTAATAAATACAGAAGAGTTGCAAATCAATAAAAGAAAGCTAAATGAAAAAAGGATTTATTAAGTTTATAAGCATTGTCATAATACTAGTTTATTAAACCTTACCATTAGGGGCTCAAAACTTTAGAATGCCCATAACCAATATACGGGAGGAAGTCTGTATCAACGGAGAGTGGGATTTTACCCCTAATGCAACAAAAGTAAAAACAGTAATACGTGTTCCGGCCACCTATACCAACAATTGGGCGGGTAAGTATGGCAAACAATATTGGGATGCTTTTGGATTTCCGCACAATTGGAATCCCAAGGGTGCTGTGTATGAAAAACAAGTGGCGTTTCCTCGTTCTTTCATGGGCAAACATGTACGACTAAAAATGTATGGATGCAAACAATCGCACCACGTAGAATTTGAAGGTCAATCTTTTCCCACAGTACATGATGGATATGTGCCGCATGTGTACAATTTAGGCCAAGCCAAAGAACAGCTGCCCAAATTGTTAAAGGTGATTATATCAGACGAAAAAACAAGATTGATGGGTGGCGAAAGTGCCGATGCAAAAGGCATAGACGATGATGTAATGTTGTATGCGGTAAACAACCAATTTGTAGAGGAAGGATTGCAAATACGAACCTTATATAAAGAAAAAAAAATTGAATTCAATTTTGCCGTTCGAAATATGGATCAAAAGCCTGCTACGGTAGTTGTTAAAGCGTTTATTACCGATAAAGCAGGAAAAATTGTCAAATCAATTGATTGTGGCAAACAAACCATTTTAGCCGATAGTATCAAAAATTTTGCCGTTGCAGAAAAATGGAATGATCCCCATTTGTGGTTTCCGCACGACCCTTATTTGTATCACCTAACAACTGTGGTATACAATCAGCAGGGCAAGCCAATAGATAGTTACAAAGAACGTTTTGGCTTTCGCGAAATTTCTTATGATGGCCCTTTGTTATTTATCAATGGGCGAAAACTTTTTTTAAGAGGGCATGGCGAACATTATTTGGGCGATTTACAAAGCTCGCGTCAATATTACCTCACCTGGCTTACCGAGTTAAAAAAACTTGGTGTCAACTTCATGCGCTTGCATATTTATCCGCGTCCGCAAGAATTGTATCGGGTAGCTGATGAGCTTGGCTTTTTGTTGGAAGGAGAGCCTTGTTTTCATTTTGTTGTTCCCGCGGATAGCAATTTTGCCAAACAGCATCTAGGCGATATGATGCGCGGCCTTATCAATCATCCTTCTATCATTATGTGGAGCGTTTCAAATGAGCTGCGTTGGAAAGGGGGAGGAGAAAAACCTTGGTTGGTAAAATTTGCAAAATCTGTCGATCGAACCCGGCCTGTTTTTTCCTCCGATTTTAGTGAATATTCTGTAGCGGGCGATTTAATAGGACATCATTACAACACCGAAACAGTTTGGACCGAATGGGAAAAATTTGGCCCCAATAAACCAATGATTTGGGATGAATGTGGCGAAGTATGGCAGCCCAATCGCCCTTTGAGCAATGGTACCGCAGGCTTTGAAGTTACGGCACAAGATTATGCAACCGGACTGTATAGAGATGGCAACGATGAAATTAAAAAAGCCATGGATTTTATTAGAGAAGGGCGAACATTTGCCGGTAAATTTCATCGAGTGAATGCAGTTGTACCATTGGATTTTGGTTATGTATTTTTCCGATGGCAGCCATTCAATCGCTTTAAAGGTATAGAACCCGTGTATCGTACCTTAAACGGTATGGGTATGAAACAAAAACAAATACCACCCTGTTCTTCTCCAATCAATATTTGGGATTCAACACTACCCGTTTTTGAACCCAATCCCGGTTTTTACTTGTTTGAGGAAGATATGAAAGCCGTTCGATTTCACCACGAGAGCAAAAACTATTGTTTTTACGGCGGAGCAAACGATTCTATAAAAACGCCGCTGTTCATTTATGACGATTTGCGCTATGCCGATAAAGTCACTTGCCGAATTGAAACACTAGATGGGAAAATAATGACAACATCAGTGCAGAAAATGACATTACAACCCGGCGATATGCGGTACAATCAACGGTGGAATTTTAAATTTCCTATCGTGAGTGTGCCAATAGCGGTACGTGTTGTTCGTGAGTTTAGTTATAAAGGAGAAAAAGGCTATGCCGATGTACGAATAGGTAAAATAATACCACGCTTATCTGCTCCTATACTATCAAACCACCCTGTTAAAATAGGCATCATTGATACCGATGGAAAATTGACAAACGCCTTGAAAAAAGCGGCATTCAATTGTAAATTACTGACCGGAAAAGTACAACGTTCCGATGCTGATGTTTTGTTGGTAAAAGGAAATTTACCCAATAATGCGTACGAACTAATGACGGGAGGAATGCGGATTATCCATTTTGCCGGTGTAGATACCCTCGAAAATAACGCTGCTCGTTTGCTCGTGAATGGCGCTCCTTTTAAAGTGCTTTCCGGTATATCGCAAACGGAACTTACCTATTGGCGTGGTGGTAATACCTACAAAGGGCTACCCATTTCAGAAAACCAGCAGTTAAACGAAAGAGTGATTGTTGCCGGCGATAAAGACGGCAAATCTGCTGCACTTAAACAAATTTATTTTGGTAAAGGCACGCTTTGGCAAACTACGCTCAAAATAGTAGAATCCCTTGGCGTAGAACCTGCGGCTGATGCATTGTTGACAAATCTTATTCGCGAAGCTACTATGTATCAACCTACGGTTGTTGCAAGTTTGGGTGTTTATGGTTCGGATGATTTTGTAAAATTTGTTAACGACTGTGCGTCTGCCAAAGTAGTAACGGCCTTAACAAATGAGCATTTAAGTGTGGTAAATCGATTGTTTGTAGATGCAAGAAACTTGCAATTATCAATTAATGAATGTAAAGCATTGAGCGCATTTGTAGAGCGGGGAGGGAAGTTACTGTTATATCAAACGGAAAAACCTTCTTTGCCAACAGTGCAAAACATCGTTTCCCCTAATATTACATTAACACAACCTTATTTAGACGAAACAACCAATTGTATCAAAGCGGCTACGTCGTGGACCCTACGTTCTACGCCTGCAACACCTATTGAATATTACAAGGATATTGTTATTCCGCAACCATTCGAACCCAATTATAGCCCCTTTTTAGCGGGTTTACCCAACATAATGTTGAATTGGGAAGGTAAGTCGTTGTTTACACAAGGCATCACCCATCAATCCGTTTCAGCAGTTAGTCCCAATAATCATTTTAGAATATTGCTCTCAAATTGGAGAAATGATTGGAGTTTGCCACCCTTTGGCGCCGAATACATCAATGAAGGGAAAGACATGCGTCAGGCTTTATGGTATTTGAATAGAAATGCGTTGTGGGCTTCCGTTCAAAAAGGGATGGGTGAAGTACATTTTTGCCAAATACATTTGTTGGAAGGTGAAAAAAAAGGTCAATATTTATTGAAGCACTTGCTTACGCAGTGGAATTGTTCTATCGGCAATGTGCTGACTGTTTTCCCTACCGAGGCGCAAGTTTTTGATGAAACTCCTGCTAAAAAACAAACCATTCGTTTAAATAATGTAGAAAAGCAACTGTCTGCATTACAGCCCATGAAAGTGATTCCGGATGTGTTTTTTGAAAAGGGCAGTAAAGAAAAACAAACAGAACGTAGCTTATTCTTACTACTAGATAATAGAATGCAAACTCTAGTACCCGAAATAATCTATGGAGTAAGGGATTTTGCCAATGTTTCTTATTCCAGTATTCATCCCGATTCGCCCAATGAACTGTTAAACAATTTTGAAACAGCGCTCACCGGTTCTAAATGGAAAATCATTTACTTCACTTTTGGATATAATGGCATCAAAGATTTTTCCAATGAATCTTTGGCTGCTTTTGATAGCAAAGTGGACAAAATCATTCAGCGGCTAAAAGCTACTAAAGCATTGTTGTTGTGGGGTACGCAACCTCCTTTTCCCTTGTTGTATAAAAATAATGTTTTGTCAAACGATGATATCAATAAGTTGAATAAACGAGTACAAGCCAAAATGGAAGCCAATGGCGTATTGGTGAACGATACTTACGAGTACATCGTAAACAAAACTCCGGAATACTTACAACAAGAGCAACCTACGTTGATTGGTAGTTCCAATTTCTTTAAAGGGTTTACGCCCAAATTGAGGAAATCTATTGTAGAAGCCATTAAGTTTTTTGGTAACTGATGTACGGGAATTGAGCTAATTGCACCTTTGTATTAAGCATTTTGGTTAATAAATAGTTGGCACATCTATAATTTTTCGGTGCTCACTACAAATTAGCCACAATGAAGAATCAATTAAAAATGATACATAAACAGAATTTGATAGAATATGTTATTTATTAAAATTAAAACCACTGTTTTAATGAAATCATCAATTTATGGTTTAGGTACGCTGCTTTTAGTAATGTCTTTTATCACAAATGGGCAGTCGCAGTTGTATGTTGATCCGATAAATGGTAGCGATTCTTTTAATGGTTCACTAAGTACGCCTTTTCAAACAATTACCAAAGCCCAAAGCAGTGTTCGTAGTTATTTGGCAACGCTCACCACTATGACCAACGATTTTTATATCTACTTAAAAGGGGGTACTTACTCATTAAATACAACGCTAAATTTCTCAGCTTTGGATGGTGGTAAAGATGGGTTTAACGTTATCTATAAAGCATACAACAACGAAAAACCCATTATATCGGGTGGAAAAAAGGTATCAGGATGGATACAAGTGCCGGGTGAAAAATATTTTGTTGCCAATGTTCCTACAATAGGGGCTATATCTTATCCTAGCTACTTTAGGCAAATTTGGGTAAATGGAAAAAGAAGGCAGCAAGCCAAAAGTGATTTTATTAATGTTTATCCAAAACCATTCGATAATGTGGCCACTACCCAAGTAGCAGATGGTTACATCGTAAAAAAAGCGGCAATTAAAAACTATACCAATCTTTCTGATATTCGGATATTTCAAGATGGAGAATTTAAACATGTAGAACAAAGGTTAAGCAGTATTAGTAGTATCAGCGACACTGAACAGGTATTGATGATGCGCAACCCTGCATACGATAACTGGACCAAAACGTATGTATATAACAATCTAAATCAAATTCAGGTAGTAAATGCCTTTGAAGAATTGGATGAGCCTGGCGAATTTTATTTAGATAGAACTAGTCGAAAATTATATTACTACCCACAACCTGCCGAAAATCTAGCAACTGCAGAGGTTATTGTTCCTGCCACTGAATATTTGGTAAAGCTCGTTGGTACAGCAGGTAACATGGTACAAAACATACAATTTGAAGGGATTGCCTTTGAACATGGCAATTGGACAGGTCCAAACCTTACCACTAAGGAAATTGGTAGGAGTCAAGCAGATCTTTATTCCGATTACACTAGTATTGAAGGACAAATGTGGATGGATTATGCCCAAAAAATTACCATTAAAAATTGCCGCTTCGAACGTTTAGCAAGTTCAGGTATTTACCTTATTTCCAATAATAACAATATCAATATCGAAGGAAATATTTTTAACGATTTAACTGCTGCTGCGGTTATAATTGGTGTTGGTAATGGTGGGTCGGTTCTTTTAAATACTTCTGTTAACCGCGATATACTTATCAAGAACAATCTTATTAGAAATATTGGTGCCGATTTTTTTCAAGCATCAGGTATTTATGCTAATGCAAGTAAAAATTTAACCATCCTCCACAATGACGTTGCCGACATCGCCTACTTCGGCATCAACCAGCGTTATGGTAATTCCATAGCCGATATTACTTCTGCTTTGGCTGTTGCCAATACCGGAAACACATTGATACAATACAACAAAGTCACCAATTTTGGAACAGCTGCTAAACTTGGATTTGGTATTGGTGATGAGGTTGCAGGTATTTATTTTTTTGGTGTGAGAAGCTCAAAAGTGCAATACAATTATGTGCAATATGGTGGAAAAGATGAGCGTTTAAAAGGGGCTTTTCGACAAGATCAATATGGAAGTGGTAATTATTGGGAATACAATGTTGCCGATTGTAAACCAGCCGCTCGCTCCTTTTCTTGGTTTGATCCCCTTAACACCCATACCGATACCTTGGTGTTTGCTAATTGTTATGCCAACGTACCCGGACTATTTCAACCAACGGCTCATGGAGATACCGTTAATTTTTTCTACGAACCCAATGCCCCAAGTTGGTCGGTAGGCGCACAATCCATTATTAACAGTGCAGGCTTAGAACCTGCTTATCAATACTTATTAAGCGAATTTGGGGATGGAACAAATATTGCAAAAAATGCAACCATTACAAGTTCTTCCAACTTCTCCAGCACCTTTAAGGCATCCAATTTAACCGACCAAAAAATTGCTACCAATTGGAAGCCAATAGTAGGAAGTGAAACGAACGGCTCTTGGATACAATTATCATTTCCACAGCCCATAGCTATCAACAAAATACAATTAATACCAGAATATAAAAATGTCAATCCTGCTATAAGGCAATTGTTTGAAGTGCGTGTGTCGAACGACCCAAATTTTGCCTCTTACAATATTTTAGGGGGGCAGTTTGCCAAGCCATTTCCTTACAAAATAACTTTTTTGGATAAGGATGTTCCGATTGCATATAACACCATTGATTTATTGGGTTGTGATACCTTAGGCTATAGATATATTAGAATTTTTGGTCGTTTCATGAGTTGGGCAGAATGTA
>JAIXOS010000358.1 GCA_027486695.1 Chitinophagaceae bacterium
CCACCGAAGCAGACGCCCTTATTGCTCAGATGGAAGCACTACTTGCTGCTGAAAATTTTGCTGAACTAAAACAATTGCTCCTCAGCAACAACATTGTTTGTTCCGTTAGCGGCACTGCCAATTGGACCGATATCAGACAATTTAATTTGATGTTTTCTACGCAGTTGGGTTCCGTAGCCGAAGATGCCGACACCATTTACCTACGCCCCGAAACTGCACAAGGTATTTTTGTCAACTTCCTGAACGTACAAAAAACCGCCCGGATGAAAATACCTTTTGGTATTGCACAAACCGGCAAAGCCTTCCGAAACGAAATTGTAGCCCGTCAGTTTATTTTCCGCATGCGCGAATTTGAACAAATGGAGATGCAATTTTTTGTTCGTCCCGGCACCCAAAAGGAATGGTACAACTTTTGGAAAGAAACCCGCTTGCAATGGCACTTAAGCTTAGGCATTGACCCCAAAAAATACCAATTTCACCCGCACGTTAAATTGGCGCACTATGCCGATGCCGCATTAGATATTGAATACGAATTTCCATTTGGCTTTAAAGAAGTAGAGGGCATTCACTCCCGCACCGATTTTGACCTGAAAAGCCACCAAGAGTACAGCAAGAAGAAACAACAATATTTCGACAACGATATTGACCCCGAGACAGGAAAAGCCTACGGCAATTACATTCCTTATGTAATAGAGACTTCTATTGGTTTGGATCGTATGTTTTTGCTCATTTTGTGCAACTCGTACGAGGAAGAAACCATCCAAAAAGAAGATGGCACCACCGATAGCCGCGTTGTATTGCGCATTCCTGCAAAAATTGCACCCAACAAATTGGCTATTTTGCCTTTATTGAAAAGAGACGGCCTACCCGAAATTGCCAAACAATTGCTCGACGAATGCAAACCAAGCTTCAAATGTTTTTACGAGGAAAAAGATGCTATTGGTAAGCGCTACCGCCGTCAAGATGCTATTGGCACGCCTTTTTGTGTTACTATCGACCACCAAACCAAGGAAGACAATACCGTTACCATCCGTTATCGCGATACCATGGTGCAAGAACGCATCCACATTAGCAAAGTCAAAGAAATTGTGTTGCAAACCATTGCTTAACACATCTATCTACTTATCGATAAAGCCATTGAAACTAACCCTTTCAATGGCTTTTGCTTTTGCATTCATCACCTCCCTACCGTTTATTTAGCGGCTACATGGTAGCCTTAGGATAATGATGAGCCAAACGCAGTTGCTACTAGGTTGCTTCAGTGGCGTTGGCACCGTTCAACATTGGTTTTTCAATTGTGCAACCCATACACATTATCTCCATTTAAAATACACCGCTTTGCGCCAAAATAATCATGTACCTTTGCAGCTTACTACTGTTGAAAAACAGCAAAAAGCAAGCAAAATATGTCCAACGGATTCAACAAATTCATGAAGAATGAGCCCACAGGGGCTAAAAAAAAGGAACTCTTCAAGCAAGAAAAACGCAAGGCCAAAGCCGAAGCGCGCGCACTCGGCGAAGCCATTCGGAAAGCCAAAATAGATAAAAAACGAGGCATTATTCCTGAAAATGCCCCTTTAGCACCCAATCCAAAAAAAGATTTCAGTAAAAAAAGCTATAACCAATCCGACAAAAAAGCGGATAAAGATTTAGCGAAAACCAACAAATCTGCAAACAAGCCTTCCAAAGAGGCCGACAAAACAAAGCCAACTGGCAAAACTCGCGCACACAAACCACACAAAAGCAGCCCCGATTACAAGCCTACTGAGGAGCGTGTAGCCAACAATACCACTGCAACTTCCTCCGATAAAGCACCCACAGCCCAAACTGCGAAGAAGTACAGCAAAAATTATGTACGCTCCAATTCGGACAAATATTTTAAACCGGCTACTCCAAAATCTGAGGATACCGAAGGCAATGCAAACCAAATGCCCCTGAACAAATTCATTGCCCATTCAGGTGTGTGTGGTCGTCGCGAAGCAGCCGAAATGGTTAAACAAGGCTGGATTACCGTAAACGGAGATGTTGTTTTTGAACCGGGTTACAAAGTAGCCCCCACCGACCAAATTTTATTAAAAGGTCAAAAACTAAGCGTTCAAAAACATTTGGTTTACGTATTGCTAAACAAACCAAAAGATTTTTTAACCACCACCAACGACCCTGAAGGCCGCAAAACGGTACTCGATTTGGTAAAAACGGCTACCACCGAGCGCATTTACCCCGTGGGGCGTTTAGATAGAAATACAACAGGACTACTGTTACTGACCAACGATGGCGAGTTGGCACAACAACTAACACACCCTAGCTATCAGATAAAAAAAATATACGAAGCCAAATTAGATAAACCGCTTACCAAAAGCGACTTTGAAACCATTTTAACAGGCTTCAATTTGGAAGACGGCTTTATCAAAGCCGACAATTTGGCTTACGCCGATCCAAAAGACAAATGCGTTATTGGCATAGAAATTCACAGCGGTAAAAACAGAATCGTACGCCGCATTTTTGAACATTTAGGTTACGATGTTAAAAATTTGGATAGGGTGCTATTTGCCAACTTAACCAAAAAAAATATCGACCGGGGCAAATGGCGCTTGCTTAATGAAAAGGAAGTTCGATTACTCAAACAAATAAAGCCCGCTGCTGC
>JAIXOS010000108.1 GCA_027486695.1 Chitinophagaceae bacterium
ACTTTAATAGGCAAAATTGTTGCGCAATAGTGACTTAAGTAGTATAGTGACTTAAGTAGTAATGAACCCTTTATTTTCACCACACTACCATTAGTAAAAAATGGAAATACAAAGTATTAAAAATCGTTTTGGCATCATTGGTAACGCTCCTGCTTTAAATTATGCATTGAACACGGCTATTCAAGTAGCAGCAACCGATTTGTCTGTGTTAACGGTAGGCGAAAGTGGTGTGGGGAAAGAGGTTTTTTCGCAAATTATACACGCATTGTCTTCCCGAAAGCACAATCCGTTTATTGCAGTTAACTGTGGCGCTATTCCGGAAGGTACTATTGATAGCGAACTGTTTGGACACGAAAAAGGTTCGTTTACTGGCGCAATGGAAAGCAGAAAAGGTTATTTTGAAACTGTAAATGGCGGAACCATTTTTCTCGACGAAATTGGCGAAATGCCCTTAGGCACGCAGGCAAGGTTGTTAAGGGTTTTGGAAACGGGCGAATTTATTCGGGTTGGTTCCTCTAAAGTTCAAAAAACGGATGTTCGGGTAATTGCAGCTACTAATAGGGAGTTATTAGAACAAGCACAAAAAGGTAAATTTAGGGAAGATTTGTATTATCGTCTTAGCACTGTGCCTATTCGGGTACCTGCTTTAAGAGATAGAAAAGAAGATATTATCTTGTTGTTCAGAAAGTTTGTAGTTGATTTTGCAGAGCGATATAAAACTACCCCCGTACAATTAGACGAGGACGCTAAAAATCAATTGCTCAGCTATGCTTTTCCCGGAAATGTTCGGGAGTTGAAAAATTTGGCAGAACAAATTTCGGTTTTAAGTACCGATAAAGTCATAAGTGCACCAACACTCAAACGCTTTTTATCCGATAAAAACAGTAGCCGATTGCCTGCTACGATTGCCAACAATGCCGCGCAAAGCGAATTTAGCAATGAAAGAGAAATTCTATACAAGCTTTTTTTTGATATGAAGAAAGACGTAACAGAATTGAAAAAAATGTTTCTCGATATTTTACAAAATCCAAGTTTAGCGGGTTCTGTGGCTGCTTTTACAAAAGAGAGTTTGTTGAACGATTTTGCATCGGTTAATAGCAACAATACCCTTACAACCGATATTCACGCACCTTTTTTATCAGTTAGTTCGCACAATAACAGTCCAAATGTTATTCAACCATCTTTCAATTCTCAAGGCAACGTACACAACCAGCCGTTGTTGCTTTCTGATGACGATATACAGCATCACGAAGAGGTGGAAGAAAGCTTGAACATTATGGATAAAGAAAAAGAGCTGATTATAAAAGCATTGAAAAAACACAAAGGAAAACGCAAAGATGCCGCCACCGATTTAGGCATTAGCGAACGAACCCTGTATCGTAAACTTAAAGAATATGATATAGAAGATTTGTAAATAAAGTGTTGCACAAAGTCGTTACTATCACATTAATGCGTTTTTATGTTTAGTTATAAAAAGTGGTCAATCTATATTATTGTTTTAATGAATGCAGTTGCTTTGACTGGGTGCGGAATCTATTCATTTCGGGATGTATCGATCGATTATACAAAAGTCAAAACCATTAAAATTGGGTTTATTGATAACAAAGCACGTTACATCAATCCTCAGTTAAGCCCAAGATTAACTGATAAGTTGCAACAAAAAATTGTGGCGCAAACCAAACTTACCCGAACCAATAACGACGACGCACATTATGATATTAGCGGTTATATATCTGATTATAGTGTAACAACGGCAGCTATTTCAAGTACACAAGCAAGTACCAACCGGTTAACGGTAGCTGTACATTTAGTGTTGAAAAAAAGTTTGGAAAATAAAACGGAAGAATTTGACGTGAGTCGTAATTTTGATTTTTCAGCAACTAAATCTTTACAAGAAGCTGAGAGCCAATTGCTTGATGAAATTCTTAGAAATTTAACAGACGAAATTTTTAATAAAATCTTTTCCAATTGGTAAATCCAATTCCTTCCAAGTAGAAAAAACAAGTGATTTGTAAGCGTAATTGCTTATTTTGTTACAGAATTGGCTTCATTTTACCCCAATTGAATGTATGGCATTAGAAAAAGCATTATACCAAACTACCGGACTACGCAACGTTAGCGATGCTAGTGTTGGGCAGCTTGCGCACCTTGCAACTGAATATCCTTATTTTGCAACCGCTCAATTATTGTTAGCAGCAAAATTGAAGCAGGAAGGTAAAACAGGTGCTTTTCAACAACAATTGCAAAAGGCCGCTTTATTTTCTACCAATCCATTTTGGTTAAATTACCAACTTACCAACGATGCTGCGGAAACTATTGACGTGCTAGCCACTACCGCATCGTCTAGTACCAATTTTGTGGAAAAGCCCTTTATCCACCCTATTTTATCTAGTGAAATGCCATCAGGCATCACAGCAGGTGCATTAGAAGCAAGTGAAATAGACACTAAACCGCTTTTTAATGAAGATATAGCGCTACCACCGGTTGAGGAATTGCCTACAATTGTAGAAACTGCAAAGCCTGCAATGGCAGCAACCAACCATTATTCTCCTTTCTCCGATTTGGTAGATGTGCCTACGTTGCCAACGATCAAGGAAGAATCGGTAACACCAATTTCAACGGAACCTAGCGAGCCGTCGAACAATCTTAATACCTTATCAAATATTCAGTGGGATCCATATGTAGATGTTCCCGGCGTTGTAAGTTTCGGTAATAACCTAAGCCAAGTTCCAATCGAAACAACAACAGCCTCTTTTGCTTCAACAGCAGAAGTTGCTTTGCCACAAGTCGCACCTATTATAACGCCTTCTTCTACTATTGAAATTCCTACACTTGAAGCGGTAAAACAATTATTAGGCAACAATAATGGTCCTGCTTTGCCCCAACAGCCACCAATTACTCAATCGGGAGTAATTAGTAACGAGGTGATAACACCCGTACAAACAAGTGCCGCTCAAGCAGCAACACACCTTGTAGAAACTTCCACTACTGCAAATTTTCCCAAACCCGATTTTACGGCATTCAATGCTGTTACATTAAGTGAGGAAGCGTTTGAGGTAGAGAATGAAATAAACAATACGGAAGCAATTACGGATACTGCTGTAGCGGAAACTCCGAATGTAGATACCGCGAATAATATTGCCTCTTTACTTGGTAATCAAGCGGCCAATTTTAAAAAACCTGTGGGAGTAGATGAAAAACTGGAATTTGAAAAAGAGCCTTATTATACCATAGATTATTTTGCTTCGCAAGGTATCAAAATTGACTTAACTAAGCAACCACAGGATAAACTAACAACACAGCTTCGCAGGTTTACCGATTGGTTGAAGCACATGAAAAAAATTGACCCCAATCCGGTAGATTTAGGAACAGACCCCGAATTGGAAAAAGCAATTGCAGATATTGCCCAAACATCTCTATCTGCTAGAGAAATTGTTACCGAAACAATGGCAGATATTTTTGTAAAACAAGGTAAAGTAGATAAGGCAATTCAGCTATTTATAAAATTAAGTTTCTTAGATCCAGAAAAATCTGCTTATTTTGCCACCAAAATTCAACAACTAAAAGGAATCTAAATCATGGTTTACGTATTTTTAGCATTAATCGTTATAGCAAGTATTGCATTGGGCTTTGTGGTGTTGGTTCAAAATCCCAAAGGAGGCGGTTTAGCAGGTAATATTGGCAGCATCAACAACCAAATGATGGGTGTGAAACAAACCACCGATGTATTAGAAAAAGGCACATGGATATTTGCAGGTTTGATAGCCATTTTGGCGCTAGCCTCTACCCTAGTGCTTAAAAATGCAGGTACAAAAAGCGTTAAAAATGACCTTATTCAAAAGGTAAATACATCTGCCCCTGCGGTGCCAAG
>JAIXOS010000500.1 GCA_027486695.1 Chitinophagaceae bacterium
GGTTTAATCGTACAAGCCTAGCAAACGTAGTGAATGCCATAAACCCTTTGGCTATGCTACATGTTCGTGTATTAAAAAATGGCCAAGAATTAAGCCTACACCCTAATGCACACATAGTAGTAAAATTAAAAGAGACTGTACTACCACAACCTGTATTTACATTTGTAGGCCGACCAATAAAGCAACTACAAGATTCTATTTTCACTTGGATTCCATATGGTGTGGCAGAAATTTGGGATGAAGGAAATTTCCCCAATCCAAACTACAAAAAAATGGGTTACGAGTTAGAATTACCCGAAACAAGATGGACTTGTATGGGTACTTTTAACGATACTGTGGGCATACCCCGCGGCAGAATCAATGCCATTTTACCACTTAATTTCACCAATAAAAACACCATTATTTACGCACTGCCAGCAAATAAAAAAACAACTATTCGATTAATAGGTGACATTAAAAACAAACTTTTTTATGCCAATGGTATCCCCAAAAACGCCCCATTAACAATTGTAAGTATCTCTAAAATTGGCAGTAGTTATTATTTAGGCAACACAACCGTAAGCAATACAACGGCAAATCCTGTTATTAAAGTCAACCCCGAAGCAGTAACACTCAAAGCCATTACGGAATACTTAGACAAACTCAATTAGCGGCTACGAAATATGCTCAATTATTCGTCAATAACCATAACTTCAAAACAACTATTCGTTACTAAAGCCAAACAAAGTAGCAGTGAACAATCCAATTTCGCGCTTTTTAAACAACACATCCCAATTGCCTTTATAACGCAATAACACAGGCACTACCAAGTTACCCACTTTATCCATCTCCACTTCCATACTTACATCAAAATCATATACACCGGCTTTGTAACTCAACCGATATGTACGGGCCAAAACGGTTAATGTTTGACTGTCGAACCAAGTATTCATTTCGTCTACCACCACACCATTTTGCTTAAACACACCTAAATCCTCCTTGGGTAATATGGAAAACAAATAGCACGGAGTTCCTTTGTATTGCACGTAATCTAACTTGTAGTTGTATAATTTTTGGGCATGTGCGTCATAAACATCAAGTTTATCGCCAATAAAAGGAATGCCAGAAATCTTTTTCCCGGGATTGAAAAAAAGCATTTTCAGCTGTTCCTTGTGTTTATCAATGCCTTTTTTATCGGAAACGGTGGGTTTTAGCCCCGCAATTACAGTAGATTCACCACAAATTTGTCCGTTGGTAAAAAACAACGACGCATACAATTGTGCCGTAAGATAATTGAACGCGCCCTGCTTATTGTACATATCCCCGGTAACTTGTTCGTCCAATATTTGCATGGTTCTGCAACCATTTTTGCGCAGTTGCTTTGTTTTGCTTTGCAGCGATGCCTGCACCAAACCCTTTTTATTCACCATTTGTATATGGTTAAGGGACGTATAGTTAAGAATCCGTAAGTTTTTAAATGCCTTATAAAATGTGGTGTCGTTTTGAATTTGTTTGAGCAATTTTTGGTAGTCAAAATGATTGCGTACAAACACTTCCGGCAAGGTGGTTTGTTGGTTACCAATAAACAAAGTTGTATCTTGAGCCATTCCCCGCGATGACAATAGTAGTATTGCAAGTAGCCATTTCATTACTTTGGAAACACCATTTTGTAGTCTACTTTTACTTTTCCTTTTGTAATATCGTTCAGTTTGCTACCAAGCAATTTTCGGCGTAAGGGTTTTAAATAATCTATAAATAATTTACCTTCTATATGGTCATATTCATGCAAAATAACCCTTGCCGTAATTCCACTAAAGGTAGCTGTTTTAGGGTTAAAATCTTTATCTAGATATGAAAGCACCACTGTTTGATGCCGAAATACATCTTCTCTAATTTTCGGAATACTTAAACATCCTTCATTGTAAGCCCAAGTATCGCCCTCTAACGCAACTATTTGTGCATTAATAAACACTTCTTTCACGCCTTCCTGACCATGATATTCTTTCTTTTCATCTTCTTCTAAATTATCCAATATTTGTTGACTATCTACTACAAACAAGCGTATCGGCTTATTAATTTGCGGTGCTGCCAACCCTACACCATGGCTGTAATACATGGTTTCCCACATATCTGCAATCAATTTTTTCAAATCCGGATACTCCGCGGTAATAGGCTCGGCAATTTTTCGCAACACGGGTGTGCCATAGGCAACAATAGGAAGAATCATGAAATATATCTATTCGTTTACTAACTTAGGATTTCTAAAATCGAGCTTTTTTTACAAAGCGTACCATTGCAAAAGTAACGGCTTGATTACAATAAAAAAAGCCTTAATTGGTAACATTCGTATTTAAAACATACAAATTGTTCCGTAAATACAGATACAACTGTAGGGCGTTCCCCTTCGGGTCGGGCTTTTCGCTCATACTCCTCGCCGCCACCTTTCAGGATGTCGGCTGTGGGGTAACCGCTGCAATCCCTAACGTAAAACAGTCCAAAACAGCTGTTTATCGGTAAGCCAAATAATCTTGCAACATAATGGTAGCGGCTATTTTATCAATATTGCTTTTTTGTTGTCGATCTTTCTTTTTCATACCCATGTGTACCATGGCCATGCTTGCCATTTTTGAGGTATAGCGCTCATCAACCTTTTGTATTGGAATGGATGGAAAATTTGTTTTCAATTGTTTAATAGCAGCTTCCACCAACGGTGTGGCATGCGTAGCTTTGTCGTTTAAATCTAAAGGATACCCAATCAATATCAGCGATACATTTTCGGCTGCTACATAAGTTTTAAGATAATTGAACAACTCCTTTGTATCAATTGTGGTAAGTGCTGTTGCTATTAGCTGTAAGGGATCGGTAACGGCCAAGCCCGTTCGTTTTCCGCCATAATCTATACATAAAATCCTACTCATACTTGTGGCGTTTAGTCTTGATCATTTTCGTAAAATTCGGCAAGCACCCCAAAATAGCTTTCGTTCCACCCTTCTACCATATTTTGGTACGCGTCATCCGGTATATTGGTATGACGTAATTCGGCCGAAGTGCCCTGCTTGTGTGCGTGCAAAATGATGGTAACAATAGATGGTTCTTCCTGACCTTCAAAATACCATTGTTGTACGAGTTTTTTTCCGGGTTCAAAGGCAATATTTTTACCGGTAATGCTTTCGTCCCACAACGAAAATTCGCTTCCGGGTTCGGTTCCCATCACTGCCGGTTCCCCTGTCCATAAACGCAAGGTGGCTTCATTCGTAAGTGCTTGATATACAATAGCCGGCTCTTCGTTAATGATAAAATATTTTTTAAAATCTTTCATACTTCTATAAATTGGGTATACCTATTGGCATTATTGGCAAATGCGTGCAAATATGTATGTTTATTTTACAAATTCAACACTTTATCTTTTGGATATTTTACTGTAAAGCTAAATCTTACTGTTTTGGTTTCGTTGGGTGCAAGTGGCAATTCCCACAGTAACGACGCTTCGTTTACATTCAGCTTTGCATTGCCCGCATCAAGTAATTCTACTTCTACTTCTTTATTGGTACTGATTGGATATTGATCGCTCAACATTACCTGAATAGCTTCTTTTTTGTTGTTTCTAACCGTAAGTTCGAATGTAAATTTTTGCAACTTATTAGTGCCTAAGAATTTCACGCTGCTAAAGTCGGTCAGTTTATTCCGTTTCACGGTCACGCGTTTATCGCGCCCTAAGGTAACACTTAGGGAATCTTGGATAGTATTAGGGTCGATATACGATTTTCCTACATAAGTACCCTCAAACACAACATTTGCTTCGCCGGGCAATAAGTTTAATTTTTCCCATCCTGCTACTTTGGCTACCAAATAAACATCTCCATCTAGTTTGGGCACGGCAATATGGCTGTATGTAGCGGGCATATCGAAAGTTTTTAATGTAGCCGTTTGTTCTTTACCCGTTGTTGGCACATCATATGGCATATCTATATCAAAACTCGTGTTTAACACATGGTCATCTATTGCAACATAATCCTCAAGTCCTTCTTTTAGAGTAATTACAATAGCTCCTGCAGCAGCCTGACTACCATATATTTGTGTTGCCGATGCGCCTTTTAATACATTTACCGACTTGATAGAACTTGGATTAATTTGTTGGTATTCAGTTACAGATACAACATTCCCATTAACAATATAGATGGGTTTTTCTTGAAAGTTGCTACTTTTATTGTCGGATAAGTCATTTTTAGGAGCTGCACCCATTACCATGGGCATGGCGTCTTCCGATACATCTTTTGATTTTTTTGTTAATGCCATTGCACTACGTGGATAGCCATAAAAAGGGGTTACATAATTCAAAAACCAACTATTCAAAGAGGGGGCATTGCCCGACTGATTAGGAGTAGAGGTAGAAAGTACTAGCTTAACTTGTTTCCAATCAATACCAGTGGTTTGTGTTATTTTGGCACGATACACTATTTTCAAAGGCAATACATTATTGTCTACACGTACATCGTAAAAAGGTTTCCAAAAAGCGTTTTGAGCAATGTAAGTAATTGTAAAATCGTATTTACCTTGCATGGCCGCAGAAAGTTGTAAAATGATTTTTCCTGCATTGCTCGTGTTTTTTTGTTGTTCCTCCGCAAGTTGTTGTTGCATTTTTTGCAATAATTCGTTTTGTTTTTGTAACCGGCCTTGTAATTGAAAGGCATCTGTTTGTAATTCGGTCAGTTTGGATTTATAGAAATCCATCAATTTCATCAATTCCGCCACACTCAAACCATTTTGTGTTCCCTTGATATCTCTATTGTTTTTTAGAACACCCACTAATTCATGATTGTTATTGATTTGCAATTGCAGTTTATCCACTTCTTTTTGCAACTGTGCAACACTGTCTTCCAAAAATTTAATTCGGGCACTTTTAGGTATTGTATTCAAATAATTATTGGCAAATTCAATACCTAATATGGTCACCGCATTGGCTGTTTTTACTTGAATACTTGCTACATCAAGCTGATTACTTACGTTTTCAATTACCAATTCCGTATTACCTTTATTTAAGTAAGCACTAGCCGTGTGCATCAATTCCGCGCCCGCTCTAAAAACGGTGGCCGCTTTTAAAGTAGCAGGTACCGATAATTTATCGTCAGTAGCATAACTATTATTTACGGTTGCCAATAGCAAAACGAAAAGAAAGAAGAAGTAACGTGTCATAATATGTTTTTTGAAAGAGATACAAAGTAGCTGTTTTTTTCATAACCCACTTTGTTAAAATAAACACAACTCAAGCTATGCAACTGTTGATAAGTGCTTTACCACAAGGCATTGCTGCACTTTTTGTAATTGTAACAATTACTTTTGCAAGATGCGAAAATTAAGTATGGACGAATTGGGCAGGTTATCGGTTGGTGAATTTAAACAAGCCTCTAAAACGCCAATTGTGGTTATTTTAGACAACGTACGCAGTATGAACAATGTGGGCAGTGTATTTAGAACAGCGGACGCTTTTTTACTAGAAGCCATTTGTTTGTGTGGCTATACACCCCAACCTCCGCATCGCGATATTCAAAAAACGGCATTGGGCGCTACGGAAACAGTAGATTGGTTACATTATGAACAAACAGTTGATGCTATTTTGGACTTAAAGCAACGTGGCTACACTGTTTTTGCAGTAGAACAAGCCGAAGGGAGCATATCGCTAGAAACGTTTCAAATGCCTTCGCAACCTATCGCTATAGTGATGGGAAACGAGGTATCCGGAGTAGATTCTGCCGTATTGGAACAATGTGATGGTTGTATAGAAATACCGCAACTTGGCAGCAAACATTCTTTAAACATTTCTGTTGCTGCAGGCATTGTTATTTGGAAACTCACAGAGTTTACACTTTCAAAAAACTAAAAACGTTTTTTTGAAATACTTATTTAATTGCTGTAGCATTCACCCCATTTACTTTTATGACAACAGCCAAACACTATCTTAGCCTAGTAAAATTTAGCCATACCATTTTTGCAATGCCCTTTGCATTTATTGGCTTTTTTTTGGGTATCAAACACGAGCAGCAGATGCTTCAAAACGTACACTCTTCTCCATGGTATGTTGTGTATTGGCCTTCATTAGCGGGTGTTTTGGTGTGTATGATTACGGCTAGAAATGCAGCGATGGCTTATAATAGATATTTGGATAGGCATTTTGATGCGCTTAATCCACGAACAGCTATCCGAGAAATACCACAAGGAATTATTTCGCCACAAAAAGCACTCCGATTTGTAATTGTGAATTGCTTGGTATTTATAACGGCCACCTTTTTTATTAATCGAATTTGCTTTTATTTAAGTCCTGTAGCCTTGTTTGTGATTTTATTTTACAGTTATACCAAACGCTTTACAGCATTGTGTCATTTGGTACTTGGTATAGGGTTATCGCTTGCACCAATTGGTGCATTTTTAGCGGTTACGGGGGCCTTCCATACACTCCCAATTCTTTTTTCACTATCGGTTGTGTTTTGGGTAAGCGGCTTTGATATTATTTTTGCGCTTCAGGATGTAGCATTTGATACTGAACAACAATTGTATTCTATTCCATCTGTTTTAGGTAAAACAAAAGGCTTGCAGGTAAGTAAACTGTTACATTTAGCCAGTGCCGCCTTTGTTGTTGCAGCCGGTTTTCTCGGTTCTTTTCATGTATTTTATTGGATAGGGGTATCTATTTTTTGTGGCATGTTGGTATACCAACACAGCATTGTAAAACCAACCGATTTAAGCAGGGTAAACATTGCTTTCATGACAGCAAACGGTATAGCAAGTGTTGTTTTTGGAGCTTTTACCATTGCCGATATCCTTGCTGCATCAATCGTATTTACTTAGAAAGGGTATGCTTACTTGCTTGCTGAACAATATCGTGTATAACGAGATCTAATTTTTTGGCTTCTGCATCCATCATTTCCAAAAAATCCATATCGGCCGGTTGCCCCTTGGCCATTGTGAGTAAATTAATGAGTCCCATAATGTTAGACAAAGGTGAACGCAAAGAGTGGGATACTTTATAAGCAATATTGGATAATTGTTCGTTCTGATGCGCTATTTCTAACTCACGCTTTTTGATATTGGTAATATCCGTTGAATTGAGCATGGCGGCATAAATACAGCCATCCGCATTACGTACCGGCAATACCACATTGTTGAGCCAATGTTTTTTCCCGTTAATACTAAAGGACGATTCAAAAACACTTTTTTTTCCTTGAAATATTGCCGCGTGTAGCAAAGGTTCATATTGGCTTGCAATATCTTTTGTAAATAGTTCTGCAATGGTTTTGCCTTCAATTTGGTGCAACGTTTTTCCCAACAACCGCTGCGCTTTTTCGTTGGCATACATAAATACACTTGCATTGTCTATTAGCGCAATGATGTTATCAGAACTTTCTATCAAGCTTTGATACAAAACATGATTGTTGGAATTAGACTTTTCTATTTCGGTTTGATAAGTAATGTCTTTGGTTACTGTTACAAAATAGGTGTGTCCCGAGGCATCTACCATTGGCGAACATGACGACTGTAAATAACGCCAATTGCCATTTTTGTGTTTACAACGATAAGCAATTTGTACTTTTTGAGCTCCACTTAACAATGCCCTTCGCAAACGTTTTACTTTCAACACATCAGCAGGATGAAATAAGTCGGCCATTTTAGCGTTGATTACTTCCGCTTGCGTATAGCCCAACAAATCAACACATACGGGCGACGTATATAAAAAATTACCTCGTATGTCATGAAACGTTATCAATTCCATCAAGTGTTCTACGAACAACTGAAAAGGCATATTGATAACATCCAAGGGTTGATAATAGGTATGATTGCTTAGTTTGGTCATGGGAGTTGATAGAAAACATATTTAGCGGGCAATGCGTTCACAAATCAATCACAACAATTATGCCTATTGCTACCAACTGCTTACATGAAAGTCAGTTATGTACAAGCATATCTTACAGCGCCTAATCATTATTGTTTTCCTAACTGAATTTAAGCACTTTAAAAGGTATTTGATAAATTCAATACATGAATAGGCTTAAAAAGTTTGTCAAAAAGGTCTTTTAAGCCCTTTTTAATTAAACAAAACATGTAGCTTCCTAATAATATATTTCTAAATCGCAGGTTTATACCACGGTGATTATCAGCAGCTAAACAACGGTCATGAATGAATATGTAAGTTAGCAAAGGTGCTAGTATGGCAAAGCATGTGCTTTGACACCATTTTATCCAACTATGAAAGCGGTACAACTGAATATGTTATTGGGCATCTATTGCCTAAACGATTAATAGTTAGCCTTATTACTGCTCATCGTTGAGTGTTGGCTCGCGAAGTTCAACGGGTTTTGTAGTTGCTTTTCGCATTTTCATGTTCAACAATTCAACACCAAAAGAAAATGCCATCGCAAAATAAACATAGTTTTTCAGGTGCATTTCATGTGCACCCTGA
>JAIXOS010000188.1 GCA_027486695.1 Chitinophagaceae bacterium
ATCAAACTCAAAAAAATTACAGAAACAACATCTAATACACTTAACTAAATGACATTGGGCTGCACACTAGTGTTTAAGGTATAAGAGCTGATTTGAAAATTCGCCACCAATACCCGATTGGTATTTAATAGAAAGATGTATGTTGGGTTGGTAGATACTACTTGTGTGCCTTCTGTCCAATTTACAAAAGTGTACCCACTGTTGGGTGTAGCCGTGGTTGTAACAAAACTTCCGCTGTTGTAAAGAGATAGATTGGGTGCCTTAACCACCAAACCACCAAGTGTTGGTAAAGCCGATACCGACAAGCTATAGGTATTGTTAACAAAATTGGCAACTAGGGTTCTATTGGCGGCTACCAGCAAGGTGTAATTGGCACTGTTAGATACCACATTAGCACCCTCAGTCCAATTTACAAAAGTGTATCCTGCAAGTGGTGTTGCTGTAATATTGACAGAACTTCCACTCGTAAATGTTCCCGCACCGGTAGTAGTACCTCCACTTTGCGGACTAGAGGAAAGGATAACAGCAAACTGCAAAGCAGGCACGGCACTAAAATTGGCTACAAATGTTTTGTTTGCAGTAATGACAAATTGATAGCTTGAGGCTAACGATACAATAGTGCCATTCTCGGTCCAATTAACAAAAGTGAAGCCCAGATTAGGCGATTCAATAATGGTTACTTGCGTTCCTACATTGTACGCCCCACCTCCAAATGTAGTGCCACCGGCTGTTGGATTGGCAGAAATAACTACGCCATATTTTGCGGGAGGGATGGCAGCAAAATTGGCTACCAATGTACGATTACCATTCATGGCAAATTGATAATTGGCACTTACTGAAGCAACGGTAGCGGTACCGCTATCTGTCCAATTAACAAATGTAAAGCCCGATGCAGGCAGGGCATTCACTGTTACCGTTGCACCTTGTGCAAACAGTCCTGCACCAGAAGTACTACCTCCTAATGTTGGACTGTTTGACACGCTGAGTTTTGGTATAGTGGTAAATGTCCAAACCCGGTTGCTTACCATCGAAGAATTGAACTTGTCCTTTACGGCAGTAGTTATAGTACCCGTGTAGGTGGTGAAAGGCAGGAGCAATGATTGTGGGCGGAAACCAAAAGTCATACCGCTATTAGTGGGGCTTAAGGTTCCTGTTACAATGGTCGTATTTTGTTTCAACCCAAAGGTGGCCTCATTTATGGTTTCTGGCTTTATATCGGTATTAAAAGTGGCCATCACAAATTTATCCAATGCTACATCTACTGCCTTATCAGCCGGATCGGTACTTACTACAATAGGGCAAAGCCCCACAATGCCTTGTTGTTCAGTTACTTTTTTGCAACTACTCATACCAAGTCCTAACAAGCAAACAAGCAAACCCAAACACCTTAACATGGTTACTTTTCCCTCGGCTACCATAACACGGATAGCCCTAATCGGGTAAATTTTTTTTTTCATAATAATGGTTTATCTTATATTGGCTCAGCCACACATGTTGCATAACCAATACCTTGTAAAGGTCAATGTTAATGATAGGTTCATTGTTAGATTAAGGCATGTTAATGTTGTAAGTTTCACACTTATGGCCCATACTACTATAAAATACTCACGGCTATTGTTGCAAGTACAAAGTATCGGCATTCCACTATGTGCTACCGATTGACGACCACCTTTTATTGCAATGTTTATTTGAAAAAAAAGTTTAAACAACGTCAAGCTAAAAGCATCATTAATAAGTTATTTACACTTTTCATAATTCTATAAGTAGCCTATAATTTGAAGAACCGGGTAATAATTGACCATTATTGGGGAAAATTCTTTGTAGAACGCAAATGGCGAAGCGGATTAAAATTTATTTGACAAACTAAGAATCATAGAACTTAAATCGACTACCGCATAACAGGACGCTATTAATAGATAGGTAACTTTACATTGATTAGATAGGTCGTATATTGATACAGTTAATATAAAATAGAAAAATGACTTTTGTAGAAATAGTAAATTATCGACGTTCAGTAAGGAGTTACAAAACAACTCCAATTGATTCAGAAAAAGTGAAGCATTGTATTCACTTAGCAACACTAGCCCCCAATAGCTCCAACATGCAACTGTGGGAATTTTATCATATAACGGATAAAGAAATGCTAAAGAAAATGTCTGAAGCTTGTTTAGGTCAACATGCGGCAACAACTGCCCAACAAATGGTGGTTTTTGTAACTAGGCAAGATTTGTACAAAAAAAGAGCGAAAGCATTGATAGACTTAGAAACTAAAAACGTGTTGAAAAATAGCCCTGAGTTGAAACAAGTAAAAAGAATCAACAATTGGAAAATGTATTATGGCAGAATAATGCCTTTTTTATACATGCGTTTTTTTGGAGTTTTTGGAATCGTTAGAAAAATCGTTGTAAACATCATCGGGCTTTTCAGACCAATCGTTTACCAAGTGTCTGAAAACGATATGAGGGTTGTGGTGCACAAAACATGTGCGTTGGCGGCTCAAACATTTATGTTGGCAATGGCAAATGAACATTATGACACTTGCCCAATGGAAGGTTTTGATAGTAGAAGGGTAAAAAGAATTTTAAAATTGCCACATGGCGCAGAAATCAATATGATTATATCCTGTGGAATTAGAGAGGAACAGGGCGTTTGGGGAGACAGAGTGAGAATACCGTTCAACGAAACTTATAGAAAGATATAAGCAAATCAAGTTTCCAAAATGGATTCTCGAATGCTCTACACCTGCTTAGAGAAATAAAAAAAAGCTTAACAACCTGTTATTTAAATTGATAATTATCATCAAGCATGATATTCGAACTAGCTAAACAATAAATTCTGTATTAGTTTAAAAATGCTTATTCTCGTGCTCGCTTTTCTTGGAATAAGTGCAATGGGCGGTGGAGCTTTTTTCATGAATTGAATAATAAAGAAAACGGTAGAAGATTATTTCCTCCACCGTTTAAGGCATTATTTATTAAATAAAAGCATATTCATAATCAACTTCCAATTCATTATTCACATGCCAAATGCCGGAAGTTTTCCAGGCAATGCGACCGGCTTCCTCTTTTTGATACCATGAGTCTACTGTTCCACTTAGGGTAACGGTTGTACCCGAAACGGACACATTAATATCGCTATCATCAACCGACCAGTTTCTGTGTATGGCATCTTCAACATCTTGCTTCTCAATAGCATCGTGTGATTCGGATTTGATTTTAATGTTGTTGGTTACCCCTTTAACACCGGCAAGATACACTACCGCATCTTTTGCAGAATCTTTTTGGTAGTTCCACGACATTTCACCTTCTAAAGTAACCCAACCACCTTCCACTTTTACAGTAACCTTTTCATTTGGAATTGACCAATCATTTTTCAAACCGATCAACACTTCGTTTGCAATTTCTGCATCGGTTTTTGACCATGTTTTTGGAAATTTCACTTCAATTTTTTCAACCAACGCTTTTACCCCAATCACTTTTTTGGCAGCGTTTTCTGCTTCCATTTTTTTTGCGTAGCTGTCCACCACACCCGTTAGAGAAACAACACCATCTTTGGCAGTAACCCCAATTTCTGCTGCATTCAATAACGGTTCCCATTTAATGGCGTTTTGAACATCTGTCTGCAATGTTTCATTATTTTTCATTGTGCTTTGTTTTTGCTGAAACGGAATTGTTACAACAGCACAAAGGTGAAACCAATTAATGCCACTAGCCTTACACAATTCATACTAAAAATGACATCATTCGTACATTGCCTGCATTGTAAGCTTAAAGTTAAACAAGTAATAGTAGTGGTTACTTTAAAAACAAGTCCAGTTCTACCCGTCGGTTTTGGGAACGCCCTTCCACCGTTTTATTTGTTGCAATAGGTTTGCTTTCGCCATAGCCGGTTGCTTCTATGCGAGCAGAATTAATGCCTTTTTGAACAAAATATTTTTTAACTGCATCTACTCTTTTTTGCGATAACACGTTATTGCTCGCATCCGAACCTACATCGTCGGTATGTCCGCCCATGCGTAAGGTGTAATCGGGATACTCGCCCAAAATACCGACAATTTTGTCCAAAATTTCGTACGAATCGGGCAATATTCGGAATTTACCGGTTTCGAAGTGAATACCGTGCACTGCATATTCCAATTGTTTCTTGGCTTCTGCTTTCACTTCCGGACAGCCTCGGTTGTTAGCCGGGCCATACGAATCAGGACATCGGTCGCGACTATTTGGTAAACCGTCGCGGTCGTTATCGGCTTCTTCGGGACAGCCATTGCTACCTACTTTGGTACCAGGAGGGGTATTGGGGCAGCGGTCTCTATCGTCGGGAACACCATCCCCATCGCTATCGCTATCGAACGGGCATCCAAAATAATCTACCCGTGTATTGGGTGGCGTATGTTTACACAAATCGCGGCTATTGGGCACACCATCGCCATCATCATCGCCGTCTACGGATTTGGCCACACTTTCGGCACAACCATAGGCATTTACCACTGTTCCTTTTGGTGTATTGGGGCAACGGTCGTTTTGATTCAGCACCCCATCGCCATCATCATCCAAACTTAAAGGACAACCATCGGCATCCACCTTTGTACCCAAAGGGGTATTTGGACATTTGTCTTTTTTATCTTTTACACCATCTTTATCGCTATCGCCATTTTTACGATAATTAAAAAGCAGTCCAATGCTGTGCTGCAAATACATATCGTTGTTCCACGAGCGCTTTAAACCATCCCACTCATCGTTAAACGGTTGGTAAATGGTACTTGCCAACTCGATAGAAACACCCTTAGACAAACGAATCGTAAGGCCTCCGCCAAAAGCTGCATTCAAGGCCGAAGCGGATACAATGGCTTTTTGTGGTGAAACCACCGGTTCGGTAGATTTTTTAGAATCAATTTGCACAAAACCTACCCCCAATACAAAAAAAGGTGCCAACCAGGCATCTTCGGCCAAATGGATATCGTTGTTGAATTTATACTTTAGAAAAACATTGAAAGAAGTAAGAGAAGCTTCTACTCCATTGGTTTTAAGTGGATTTTGGTACTTTAACTGATCGAAAGACAGCTTTTCTACCAAATTAAATTGCGGACTCAAATATTGTTGCAGCGAAAAACCAATACCCGATTTGGGAAACTTAAACCCATAAAAAGGAACGGCATTGTCATTTAAATCGCCCATATATTCTGTTTGGGTGCCATGAATACCAAAGCTATTGTATTGGGCAAATACATTTAGGGTACAAAGGCAATAGAGTACAACCCACAATTGACGCATATAGCCATTTATTTTTGTTTTGCAAATAAGGTACACCAACATAACGCACAAACCGTAGGAAAATTATTGAACAACACACATTTTTGTAAAAAACTCTTGCTACAGCTACCATATGCTATTTTTTAAGTAATTATTTACCTCATTTATAAAACTAGGGGTCCCAATAAAAAATGGTTTAAAAAAGTTCCGACACCAACAGTTCAGCCGGATGTGGGTATAAGCGGTATCAAGTAGTAATATTTTAAAAAAAACTAAAAAAAATTTGGCAATTTGGTTTTTGCTACCCTATTTTTGCATCAGTTCTTTAAAACACTTATCAAGAAAGGCAGAGGGAATTGGCCCGATGAAGCCTTGGCAACCCAAATAAGTATCACTCGCTTATTTGAAGGTGCCAACTCCATCCCACAAACAAATGGGAAGAGATAAGTCAGAGTAAAGTTTGATTATTGAAGGTGTGTGCACGCATCTTATACCATATTCGAGCTCATCTGACTTACCGGATGAGCTTTTTTTATGCTCCTACGGTAAGTTTGTTCTCTCACTATCTATTTTCTCCGTTTATTGATGGTTGCTTTTTGCAAAGTAAGTACTCCAAAGCATCGCTTGCGTTAGGGATTGCAGCGGATACCCCACAGCCATACATCCCGCAGGGTGGATGGCGAGGAGTAGCAGCGAAAAGCCCGACCCGTAGGGAAACGCCCTAACTGCTACCACACCCTGCTTCTTAAATGGCAGTCTGCTATGGCATTTTTTTTTTTTTTTTTCTAAAAGAACCTGTATCAACAATTTTTTTAAACCTTGCCCTGCTTAGCGGGGAACAACACTTATTACATGAGCAACGCAACACAAGTCATTCACAGTATACCAACCGACCCACTTACCGGTGCTATTTCGGTACCTATTTACCAAACATCCACCTTTGTGCAAGAGGCACCGGGTGTGAATAAAGGATTTGATTATGCCCGTACCAACAATCCTACCCGTCAAACGCTGGAACAAATAGCAGCCAAGCTAGAAAATGGCAGTACCGCAGCTGCATTTGCAAGCGGACTTGCCGCGATAGACGCTGTAGTAAAACTGCTAAAAAGCGGTGACGAAATTGTAGCCGTAGACGATATTTATGGAGGAGCTTTTAGACTATTCACACAGGTGTACGAAAAATTTGGCATCAAAGTAACCTTTACCGACACCACAGACGTAACCAATGTGTTTAATGCGATTACGCCGGCTACCAAACTCATTTGGATAGAAACACCTACCAACCCTACCTTGAAAATAAGCGATATTGCTGCAATAGCACAAGTGGCCAAAACCTATGGTTGCCTGCTTTGTGTAGACAATACGTTTGCTTCGCCGGCACTGCAACAACCGCTTAACTTGGGTGCCGACTTAGTAATACACAGTGCCACTAAATACTTGGGCGGTCATTGCGATTCGATTGCCGGATTGGTGGTAGCCAAAGATGCCGAAATTGGCAAACAAATAAAGTTTATTCAAAACGCTAGTGGTGCTATTTTATCGCCTTTTGATAGTTGGCTAATCATTAGAGGAATAGAAACCCTCCATTTACGTGTTAAGCAGCACTGCGCCAATGCCTTGGCAGTAGCGCAGTATTTAGAAACCCACCCGCAAGTAGCAACGGTGTATTATCCGGGATTGCCATCGCACCCCAATCATGCAATTGCCAAACAACAAGCTAAGGGTTTTGGCGGCGTGGTTTCGTTTACCCTGAAAAACGATACCCTACAAGCGGCAGTCAATTTTGTATCAAACACCGAGTTGTTTTTATTGGCAGAAAGTTTGGGTGGTGTTAAAAGTTTGATTTGCCATCCGGCCAACATGACGCACAAAACCATTCCGGAAGCCACCCGACAAGCTGCCGGTGTAGCCGATAGCCTGATACGCTTGAGCGTAGGACTAGAAGAGGCCGATGACTTGATTGCCGATTTAGCAGCTACTTTTCAATTGTTAGCAACACAAACCACTCAACAAAACCAACCACAAGCGGTTAATTAAACACGATTCTTTTACAACAATATAAACAATTTTTTATGAGCAACTTACGATTTGAAACACTACAACTACACGCCGGACAGCAACCTGATGCTACTACCAATTCAAGGGCTGTACCTATTTACCAAACTACCTCTTATGTATTTAACGATGCCGCACATGCTGCCAATTTGTTTGGATTAAAAGCTTTTGGCAATATCTACACACGCTTGATGAATCCTACAACCGACGTGTTTGAACAACGGATTGCCGCGTTAGAAGGTGGCGTAGCCGCATTGGCTACGAGTAGCGGACAAGCAGCTCAATTTTTGGCACTGAACAACATTTTGCAAGCAGGTGATAATTTTGTGAGCACTTCGTACGTATATGGCGGCACGTACAACCAATTTAAAGTGGCATTTAAACGCATAGGCATAGAAGTACGTTTTGCCGACGGCGATAATATTGGCAGTTTTGAACCCCTGATAGATGCCAACACAAAAGCCATTTATTTGGAAACAATTGGTAACCCCAAACTCAACATCCCTGATTTTGAAGCCTTTGCGGCTTTGGCCAAAAAGCACGATTTGCCCTTAATTGTCGACAACACTTTTGCCGCCGGCGGCTACCTTTTTCAACCCCTAAAACATGGAGCCAACATTGTGGTGGAGAGTGCTACCAAGTGGATTGGTGGTCATGGTACCAGCATTGGTGGCGTTATAGTAGATGGGGGCAATTACAATTGGGGCAATGGCAAATTTCCGCAGTTTACCGAACCATCCGAAGGATACCACGGACTCAAATTTTGGGAGGTGTTTGGCGAAGGCAATCCCCTTGGCTTACCCAATATTGCCTTTATTATCAGGGCTCGAGTAGAAGGATTGCGCGATTTTGGTGCATCGCAATCGCCCTTCAATTCGTTTTTATTGTTGCAGGGATTGGAAACCTTATCGCTGCGTGTCCAACGCCATGTAGACAATGCCTTGGCTTTGGCCGAATGGCTGGAACAACATCCTCAAGTGGAATATGTGTTGTATCCGGGATTAGCGAGCAGTCCTTACCATGCTTTGGCAAAAAAATACTTAACCAATGGTTTTGGCGGCGTATTGCAAGTAGGCATTAAAGGAGGCAAAGCAAATGCCGCTGCCTTGATTGATAACTTGCAATTGATAAGTCATTTAGCCAATGTGGGCGATGCCAAAACACTTGCTATACACCCTGCCTCTACCACACACGAACAATTGAATGAAGCAGAACAAGTGGCAGCCGGTGTACTACCCAATCAAATACGCTTAAGTGTTGGCATAGAACATATTGACGACATAAAGGCCGATTTGGAGCAGGCTTTTGCAAAAATCATTACCGGCTAACCCCTTTGCATGACTGCAAAACAGCAGGCACAAAGCAGCAAAACAGTATGAAAACCATACCTTTTGTGGCTTTGTGTCTTTGTTGTTATCGCCCTTTTGCTTTTTTTAACCCGTTTCAAAAGAATAAGTTGCAATTTTGCACCCCCTTTCACGGCTTTGACATACAACATGACAAAAACTTTTAACCACCCGGAATCTTTTTGTTTGGAAAGTGGCAACGTATTGCCCCAATTACATTTGGCCTATACAACTATGGGCACACTGAACGCAGCAAAAAACAATGTTGTTTGGATTTTTCATGCCCTTACGGCCAATAGCGAACCGGTAGAATGGTGGCCCGGACTAGTAGGCGAAGGCTTTTTATTAGACCCCTCCAAATACTTTATTGTATGTGTCAATATGCCTGGCAGCTGTTATGGCAGTGTCAATGCACTGAGTACCAATCCACAAACCGGCACACCCTATTACCACGATTTTCCGTGGTTTACCACGCGCGATATGATTAGGGCCTACCAATTGCTTAAACAGGCTTTGGGCATAACTCAAATCAAAATAGGGTTGGGTGGCAGTATGGGCGGCCAACAACTATTGGAATGGGCCATAGAAGAACCCACACTTTTTGAATACATCATCCCTATTGCTACCAATGCCGTTCATAGTTCGTGGGGCGTAGCATTTAATACATCGCAAAGAATGGCTATTGAAAACGATAGTACTTGGCTCAATCAAGATGCTACAGCCGGACTGAATGGTATGAAAGTAGCGCGCAGTATTGCCTTGCTTTCGTATCGCAACCACGACACCTATGTTTTGGCGCAAAAAGGATGGTCCGACCAAACAGCTGCTTTGTCGGTGAGCGAACAAGTGTTCAAGGCCGAAACCTACCAACGTTACCAAGGCGAAAAATTAGCCAAGCGCTTTAATGCTTTTAGTTATTATTTTTTAAGCAAGGGAATGGATGCCCATAATGTTGGGCGTAACCGTGGCTCGGTGGAAGCGGCATTGCAACAAATCAAAGCAAAAACGTTGGTAATTGGCATTAGTACCGATATTTTGTTTCCGTTAAACGAACAGCAATTTTTGGCCAACCACATTCCGGGTGCACAATTTGCCGACATCGCTTCTTTGTATGGACACGATGGCTTTTTGCTAGAATTTGACAACATTGGACACCACATTCAACAATTTATTGAACCCTCAATGGTATAATATTATGGATACGCATCAACCCTTACATATTGGACTTTTTGGTTTTGGCGTTGTTGGCGAAGGCCTGTATAAGGTTTTACAACAAACCCCCTCGCTAAATGCACAGATACATAAAATTTGCATTAAAAACAGCAGCAAGTTGCGCAATGCCCCTGACAATTTGTTTACAACCGATAAAAACGAATTGCTCTACAACGAACAAATTAATGTGATTGTAGAAGTAATAGACGACGCCGATGCCGCCTTTGACATAGCACAAACCGCGCTATTAAATGGCAAACATGTAGTAAGTGCAAGCAAAAAAATGATTGCCGAGCACTTACCCGAGCTATTGGCTTTGCAAATAAAAACGGGCAAATCGTTGCTGTACGAAAGTGCCGCTTGCGCCTCTATACCCGTGGTGCGCAATTTGGAAGAATATTACGACAACGATTTACTGCACAGCATTAAAGCTATTGTAAATGGTAGCACCAACTTTATACTCACCAAAATGTTTGAGGAAAACCTGTCCTTTAACGATGCCCTCATTTTAGCCAAACAAATGGGCTTTGCCGAAAGCAACCCCAAACTAGATGTAGAGGGCTACGATGCAGTGAACAAATGGAGCTTTTTGCTTACCCATGCCTATGGTATTGTACAGCACCCCAACCAACTATTGTTCAATGGTATTCAGAACATACAACTGAGTGATGCACTTGTGGCCAAAGAAAAAGGTTTCGATATTAAACTCATTGCGCAAGCAAAAAAATTGTCCGACGGTCGGGTTGCCGCATTTGTACTGCCACAATTTGTAACAAAAGATGAACCGCTCAGTTTTGTAAAAAATGAATACAATGGTGTAGTCATAGAAAGTGGCTTTGCCGATAAACAGTTTTTTTATGGTAAAGGTGCAGGCAGTTTTCCTACTGCTTCTGCGGTTTTGAGCGATATATCGGCACTACGCTACCAATACAAATACGAATACAAAAAACTCTACCACCACGTACCCCACCAATTGAGTGAGCATTTTTTTGTGAAAGTATACCTCAGCTTCGACGATTGGAAGTTCATTAACCGCGAGCAATTGGAATGGATTGAAGAATGGCACGCCCAAGCTGAACGCAAATATTTAGTAGCCGTTGTAAACATCCAAGTGTTGTACCAAAACAGTTGGTGGAAAGAAAACAACACGTCGCTCATTTTGTATCCCGACCCCATCATCGAAAATTTAGATGTTATCAACCTGAAAAAACGTAGTTTAGAACTTGCCGGTATTGTTTAATCCATTATTCGCAAAATATGAAGCCATTGCACTATCGCATTTTTGTAAAAGCCCTTTTTGCTTCGGGAGGCCTTGCATTGTGTATATTATGCATTAATGCTTGGATGGGCAAGGAGGCATTGTTTTTATGGTGCAATGGCAATGCGGGTACTACTGCTGATGGATTTTTTAAATGGTGGTCGCACATGGGCGAAGAATATATTTGGATACTTCTATTTGTGTATTTAGTAGCCTATCAAAGGCATTACCTTGTTTTGTATTTTGCTGCCCTTATTGCTTCTACACTTATTGTACAGGTTACCAAAAATTGGCTACTACCCAACGAGCTACGCCCCTTTGGTGCTATAACCAATCATTTACTCATACACACCGTACCCGGTATAAAAGTACACACGCTAGGCAGTTTTCCTTCGGGGCATACCTCCTCGGCTTTTACAATATGTTTATTGACTACGTTGCTTTTTCCATTGGGCAAGGCATGGCCCATTGTGTTATTAGGCGCATTTTTAGTGGGTTTTGCTAGAGTGTATTTGGCACAACATTTTCCGTTAGATGTGGCAGCCGGTATTTGGGTAGCCATTTTTTCGTGCCTTGTAGCCGTTTATTGCCAACAACAGTACAACAAGCGCAAAAAGCTAACCAACGTCAGTAAATAATTTTTCCAAAGGTGATGCTAGTCATCTTTTCCCGCCCATAAACACGCCATTTTTACATCGTCAACAACAAACACCGGCACTAGTAAGAAACGCCAAAAATGTTGAACCAATTCAGTAAACGTACCTAAGCAATCGTTATTGGGTTCAATAAAAGATATGTGTTTGGAGGAGATGTTAAGATTAACCAATCGTGCTGTTACCGCTTTCATAGCTTACGCGGACAATGCAATAAATTAGTTGGTGCAGTAACAACAGCCAATGGGTTAATCTTATTTCTAAGTCATTTTTGAGGAGTCAAAATAAAGAGCGTTTGGTTTTATGAAGGTTTAATGATTGTAGCTTGCCAGTGAAGAAGAAAAGGCTTTCAGCAATGAAAGCCTTTTGTATGTTAATAAGTCCCAAATTTATTAGAATGAATGCCCTAAACGTTGAGTAGTACGTAGCAATCGCTCATCTCGTTTAGCAGAAATCAACTTTCCAATGCGCTTTTTCTTTCGTTTTGAACATTAGGCATTCTAATGAATTTTACGCCTATTTTTTCTTGACAAAAAAGAAGCTAAACAATCAAGGACGAAAAACATAGGCCAATTCGTCCATTTAGTACTATACAGCAGTAGTACTATTGAGCCCTTTGAGATTTGTCAACTTTTTAAAAATTGACAAATCTATGGGATTAGGTCGGCAGCTCGTTTGCCGAGCAGAAAGTGCCAAACTGTTCGTCCGCGGCTCGTTTGCCGGGCAGAAAGTGCCAAACTGTTCGTCGGCAGCCCGTTTGCCGGGCAGAAAGCGCCAAACTGTTCGTCGGCAGCTCGTTTGCAAAAAAACTAGCGAATGGTATCCGTACAAATGAATTGTAGGATGCTAGCATGCATAGCGTAAGGGATTGACGCGATTACCCCACAGCCGGCATCCTGAAAGGTGACGGCGAGGAGTAAAAGCAAAAAGCCCGACCCCGCAGGGGATACGCCCCAATCATCACAAATATTCGTGTGTACGGAATAAGGTTGGTAGGTTTAAAATTTTACCGAAGGGCACTTGATGTTTTTTTCGGCACCAAAAACACCACTTTTAACGATGCTTAATTCGTAAGCGCCCCATCTGTTTTTGGCGGCTCCGCCAAGGGCAGAAGTGGTAACATCGTAGTTGAGGGTACATTTATAATTGTATAACTGGTATCCAAGCATGGGAATGAGGGCGTCTTTTGCGCGCAAATAAAGACCCAAAATAAGTTGGTGATATCCATACCCGTCGATGTTTCGGTTGGCATTTATACCTATTACCATTTCGCCACTGCCGGCGCTGCGACTATAATATAGGTTGGGATTGATGATCCATAAATCGTTCAGTTTAATTTGGCTGTTGGCAAAAAAGGTGATGCGCCCCGGTACTTGTTGGTTGATGGTGGGGTTGGGCGCATAAAAACTTTCGTTGGGCTTATTGATGTGCAAATAACTGAGTCCGGCATTGAAATAGACATCATCGTCGAACCAAGCATAGTTAACACCCAAGCCAATATCGGCATAGTTAACACGTGTTGCTGCAAACGGCTCATTTGGATTTTGAGCAATATCGAAAAATTTGCCATTCCACTGATTATCGAAAATGAGTTTGGTAGCATCTACCGATTTGGTAACATAACCACCCGAAAACCCTACACTCACCAAACTGTGAATGCCCACCATTTGGTGATAAGCTAACGACAAGTAAGCCTTGTTGCTTTGCAGGCCTGCACTGCCGGCAGCATCGTTAAATAAAGTAGCACCAATACCTATCCAACCGTTTTCGAGTCGGTTGGTGAGCAACTGCGCATCGGCCCAAATGCTGCTTGTTTTGTATGGATTGTTGATAACGTTTGCCCATTGTTTGCGTTGACTTCCACCCACTCTGAAATCGAAATCGGGGTTAAAGCCCGTATTGGCCGGATTCACCAACAAAGGGGCATTGAAATATTGCGAAAAATGTAAATTTTGTGCCAGCGTGGTTTGGCTTACGATGCAAAAAATCAGAAGCAAGTATAGGTGATATAGCCGTGGTTGGAACATATAGTGTGGCATAAAAAAGGTGAATGAACGTGTTTAATTAGCGCAATAAGGTAATGTCGCCGGTTTGCTGCGATTTTGTACCATCGCCATATTCTATATCAAGCGTGTAGGTATATACATCCTGTGGTTGCAGTTCCCCTTTGTATCTACCATTCCAGCCCTCATTTTTATTGGTTCCTTGGTATACCAAAACGCCCCAACGGTTATAAATGCGCCAGTTAATTTTGGCAATGCCATGACCCTGTATTTTGATGGTTTGATTGGTGCCCGTGGGCGAGAAAGCATTGGCAACAGCTACTTGTTTGTTAATAACCGATCTAATACGTTGGCATTGAGTAGAGTCGCAATTGGTAGCGTTGTATGCAGTTAGGCAAACTTCGAAAACACCGGAAAAAGTATAAGCATGTTGCACAAGTGTATCGGCTCGCGTAGTAATCAGTGAGTCGCCATCGCCGAAAGTCCATTTAAATAAAATGGCGTCGGGTGTGGTATTGGTAAATGTAAACGGTGTGTTCACTTGAGGAATAGTAGGTGTATACAGAAAATTGGTATTGGGCTTGCCGGTAATTTGAATGGTATTGCTTGCTATATCGGTTTTGTTGCAGGTGGTTGTATCCGTTGCCGCAAGTGTTATGGTATAGGTGCCTGGTTGTGTGTACAAATGTACGGCGGGTTCGGCACCTGTAAACGATGTGCCATCGCCAAAATTCCATACAAAATCGGTACCGCCTAACGAGGTGTTTTGTATTTCAGCCAAATAAGGGGCGCATCCTTTGGCCGGAGTACTCATTTGTGCTTTCACCGTAGGCGATATACGCAATTGTTTGTAAATAGAATCAGGATAATTACAATAGTTGGTATCGTTCAGGGTTAGTTTAACGCCGTAAGTTCCTAGCGCTGCATATGTGTGTTGTATACTTGCACCGCTGCCCAATTGGGTAACAGCGCCGTCTCCAAACGTAAGTATCAAGCTATTGCTAGCAAAGGGTTTGCCGGGAGGTGCTGTTGAGGTATTGGTAAACGAGTAAGTTTGCGATTGGCAGCCACCAATTTTAGCAAGTTGCAAGGCTAGTTTGGCTTCATCGTTACGAACACGTATTTGTGTGTAAGAGGTGTCGGCAATATTGCACGAAGTAGAATCGATAGAGACCAGCATTACTTTGAAAGTACCTATTTGGGTAAATTCATGTTTGGCAGTAGGTACGGTAGTGGTATCATTTTTGGTACCATCGCCAAAGTTCCAAATGTATTTTTTTCCAGCTCCGATAATGTCCGTAAAAGAAACGGTTAGTGGTACGCAGCCTGAAGTATCGCGCACTTGCCCATTGATACTAGATTGGATAGATGCGCCAATACCGGCTAGGTTAAAAGCAATTTTTATAGCGGCCAAATTACAACCACCACCACCGCTGTTCAGCGCGCCGTTTTGTGGAGCTATGGCACCTAAAGAGGTGAAAAAAATACCTGCCGGCCCTTCGCAGTTGGCACATACCGATTGGTAAATAATACCATTTTTGTCGAATCGGCTAGTGCCACCATCAACGTGGTCTGGATATCGGCCAATATTATCGTCCTGCCCAAAAAAACTGCCATACAACTGCGCTTTGGCATTTCGCTCAATGACAATGAAATAAAAGTCGCTGCCATCGGTATTTTTTTGATAGGCATCATTGGTTACGGATAAACCATTGGTACCGCTGTTGTTGTATCCGGTACCACTATTACCTCTGCCCCCCCATCCGGATACATATACATTTTCGCATCGGTCTACTAAAAATGCAGTAGGCGAAAGATTGGGGAATGGCACGTTATTGCCAAAAACGGTGGAGTATTCCCATTTGCTTAAATCGGGCGATAATTTAGAAATAAATTGTTTGCCGCCGGGTTGTTTAAAAGCCACATTTCCCGTAACCGTCCAACTGCCGGTGGTAGTACCCATGATGTACGGATACCCAAATCGGTCTGTTTGAATGCCATAAATGACATCTATTCCTGTAGTGCCAAAATAACTACTATAGAGAATCTTATCGCCATTGTTCGTTAATACCGTAACAAATCCATCGCAAATGCCACCTTCATACGTAGGAAAGAGGGTATTGGTTTTGTTTGTGGGGAAATTGTTACTAGCCGTAGCCCCGGCTACATATATGTTTTGATTAAGTGGATGAATGGCAAGTACAAAAGCGGCATCATCGTCACTACCACCAAGATAGGTGCTAAAAAGTAATTGATTGAAATTGGGCGACAATTTTAGCACTATGGCATCTTGTGTTCTTCCTGCCCCGTTTGGCCCTCCATTTTCTTTTTGCGGTGCATTGTTACTAACCGGAAAATCGGTTGATTGTGTGCATGAAGAAAGGTAAACATTGTTGTTGTTGTCTACTATTACCTCACTGCGACTATCATCGCCATAGTTTCTTCTGATAGATACGGAACCTCTATTATTCCCTTCTATAGGATATTTGTTGGCAATGTTCACGCCATCGCTGCCTTTTCCGCCAATTTTTACCGAAGCAGTAAGTACACTACCACTAGCATTGAATTTAGAAACAATGATATCAAAAGCACCACCACAAGGACCAAAATCGCTAGAGCGGGTGGGATAATCGGCTGAGGTGGTACGACCGGCAAAAATTAACTGGTCATTACCATCCACCACCATACTGTGTGGATATTCGTTGCCGCTGCCGCCAATATAAGTGGAGTACAAACGAGCCGAACCGCCTGCATTAAATTTGGTAATGCCAATATCAAATCCACTATTGCCTTCCCTTGTATCGTTATTGCCTCCTTTAAAACTAGTTTGGAAGGCCCCATTTGTTACCGGAAATCCTGTGCCAAATACAATGCCACCGGCATAAAAATTGCCATATATATCGTAAGTGGCTGTGAAGCCCCAATTGCTTGTGCGGCTTCCGGTAAAGGTTGAAAAAATGAGTTGCGGATCAATCACTAAGGTATTGGTTCGGCGATTGTAGGGTTCCGAAGCTGCTACTTTAAAGTACACAATATTGCCTTTGTTTACAAACTGTGCTACTATGGTTTGCCGTCCTTTTCCGGTTACTTCGTAGCTGTATGGTTCCGCCTCTTGCACCGAACCAACAGAGGTATGGATAAACAAGGATTTGTTTTTGACATTAACGCTATTAGCCCCCGCCACATAGAGCGCTATTTGCTCCTCGTTGCCACCCGGATGCACAATGAAGTCGTATTTAAGCGAACCATTATCCGTATAGTATCGAATATCAATGTTGGGATAAATGTTTTTAAAGGTTACAGCCGTAAACACTTGGCAGTTGCTTGCCCATTTGCTGCTATCGTTCCCAATAAAATAATTGTTGAAGGTATTAACGGGTTTTTCGGCTATGCACTCCGGATGCGGATTGGCATTGAGGAAGCTTATTTCGTAACAGTGCGAGCGTAGTACACCATCGCTTGGTAAGCTAGCTGCTGCCGCTGTGGTTTTGCTTTTAGACGCCGCGGCGCTGCTAGTGTGTTTGTGCCCGTGTAGGTATTCACTGATCGATTGCAAATCGTCGGTATTGTGTAGCAATACCCTAAAGCCGCCATCTTTTTTCAAAGCAAAAGTGCCGGTAGGCATATCTGCCTGATAAGCAATGCTTGACAGCCATTGGCCTTTGTTTTCCGTAAATTCCAAGTATTGCTGTGCACGAACATTGCCAACAAGCAACAAGAACACCAAAAGCAAAAAAGTGCTGAACTGTAACGATATATTTTTTTGAGGTAGTAACATGATCAGGAGGTTTGAGCAGTCTAATGCATTTTTGGATAACCTTGCTGTAAGCATAGCCAACCAAAAGAGCCCGTGTATAAATAGTATTAAAAGTATTATTTTATTGGTTACGAAATTTTACTCCAGCCGGTTTTTCCTTTTTGCGACTGTAAAAATAGTTTCAGGGGTAAATTTTGGGGCAAATCGAGCGCCAAATCTGCTTCTAACAAGGCTTCGGCTTCGGCTTTTGCCAACTCTAAAATGGCTTTATCGTCAACAATCGAAGCTATTTTAAAGTTCAAAGCACCACTTTGTCTTGTACCTTCAATATCGCCCGGCCCCCTGAGTTCCAAGTCTTTTTCAGCAATTAAAAAACCATTATTGGTAGCACACATTGTATGGATACGTTCTTGCCCTTCTTTGCTGATTTTGCTCCCTGTTAATAATATGCAAAAACTTTGTTCATTGCCTCTGCCCACCCTGCCTCGCAGTTGGTGCAGCTGCGATAAACCAAATTTTTCAGAACTTTCTATCACCATAACACTTGCATTAGGCACATTTACGCCTACTTCAATTACCGTAGTGCTTACCATAATTTGGGTTTCGCCTTTTACAAAACGCTGCATATTGGTTTCTTTAATGTCTGCCGGCTGTTTGCCGTGTACCATGCTAATGAGGTATTTCGGTTCCGGAAAATAGCTTTTTACTTGTTCGTAACCTTGCATTAGGTCTTCGTAACTTAGTTTTTCGCTTTCTTCAATCAGGGGATAAATAATGTAGGCTTGTCTGCCTTTCTCAATTTCTGCTCTAATAAATGTCATTACACTTGCCCTCGCCATTTCGTTGCGGTGTACGGTAAGCACCGGTTGTCGGCCCGGAGGCAATTCATCCATTACGCTGTAATCTAAATCGCCATAAGCAGTCATTGCCAAAGTACGGGGAATAGGTGTGGCGGTCATTACCAAAATATGTGGCGGAATAGCTGCTTTTTTCCACAGCTTGGCACGTTGTGCTACGCCAAAGCGGTGCTGCTCGTCTACCACCACCAACCCCAATTGGTGAAACTGCACTACATCTTCTATCAAAGCATGAGTTCCTATAATCATGTGCGTACTGCCATTGTGCAACCCTTCCAAAATCAGTTTGCGCTCCTTGGTTTTGGTGCTGCCGGTAAGCAATTGAATATTGATGGGCAGTTGGTGAAGTAGTGCCGACAGTCCATTAAAATGCTGCTGCGCCAAAATTTCGGTAGGTGCCATGATGCAACTTTGGTAGCCGTTATCCACCGCTAATAACATACTTAGCAAGGCCACAATGGTTTTGCCGCTGCCCACATCGCCCTGCAGCAATCGGTTCATTTGGTGCCCTCTTCCCGTATCGGTGCGTATTTCTTTCAGCACCCTTTTTTGTGCATTGGTCAGTGCAAAAGGCAAGTGATGGTTGTAAAAGTCGGTAAACAGAGTGCCCACTTTTTCAAACACCACACCGCGACTGTGTTTTTGTCGTTGCAAACGAATTAAATTGAGTCGTATTTGTGCCACAAACAACTCCTCAAATTTCAATCGGTGTACTGCGGCTTGGTATGCTGCAATAGACGGTGGAAAATGTATGTGCACAAGGGCTTCGTAGCGGCTTACCAAGCCAAGACGGCTCACAAGTTGAGCGGGCAAATTTTCCGGAATTTCTGTTTTGGGTAGCAATTGCAGCAATGCTTCCGTTAGTTTGCCAATTTGTCGGCCATTCAGTCCACGCGCTTTTAGCTTTTCAGTAGCTGGATATACCGGTTCCAAAAAAGCCTTTCCTTCCGCTTTAAATGGCGCAAACACCTCTATTTCGGGATGTACTATTTGTGGCCGACCATTAAAGAAACCGGTTTTGCCAAATACCAAATATTCGGTACCAATCAGCAAGTTTTTTTGTGCCCAACCAATGCCCTGAAACCAAGCAAGTTCCAAACTGCCCGTGGCATCTTTGAGTATAGCCACCATGCGTTTGCCACGGCCATCGCCAATAATTTGGTAGTCAATCAGCCGTCCGGCAACTTGTATATAATCGGTGGTGGGTGTAATGCTGCCAATGGTACTTACCCTTGTTTTATCAATGTGTCGGTTAGGATACAGTTGCAACAAATCGGCAAAAGTAAAAATCTGCAATTCTTTTTTCAGCAAATCGGCGCGCAAAGGCCCTACCCCTTTCAGGTATTCAATCGGATTGTGCAATATAGGGGCGGTATTGGCTGCCATGTGCAAGCAAATATCTGTGAAATACAAATAACCAAATGCACCAAGGCATTTTTTCATCAATATCTGTTTTGGGCGTTCCCCTTCGGGGCGGGCTTTTCGCTTTTACTCCTCGCTGCGCTGCGGGGTAATCGCTGCAATCCCTAACGCAAGCCCACCTTTTGTACTGTCAGTTTGTTTTGTTAAAAATCAGGTGCTACAAGTATTTCTATTGGGCAATGTAGGCCGCCAAACGGCGACATGCTTTCATAAGTTATGATGGGCTTCCGCAAAACAGCGGCATACAATCGGAGTTAGCGAAAACTTGCCGCAAAATGGCGGCATACAATCGCAGTTAGCGAAAACTTGCCGCAAAATGGCGGCATACAATCGCAGTTAGCGAAAGCTTGCCGCAAAATGGCGGCACACAATCGCAGTTAGCGAAAGCTTGCCGCAAAATGGCGGCATACAATCGCAGTTAGCGAAAGCTTGCCGCAAAATGGCGACACACAATCGCAGTATCCGCCTAAGTAAGTATACATGATAAGGGAGAATTCCAATTGCCATCCACCAACATTGCTAATATTCCATTTTGCGTAAGCTTGGCGCTTTGAACCAAGTAAACACCACTACAAGGAGGGTCATACAACCGCCAAACACTACTGACGGAATTACGCCCATCATTCGGGCAGCAACACCGCTTTCAAATTGTCCGAGTTCGTTACTACTGTTAATAAACATAGAGTTTACGCTCATCACCCTTCCTCGCATATGATCGGGGGTTTTCATTTGTACAATGGTACCACGAATCACTACGCTGATACCATCGAGCATACCGCCTATGAGCAATGCGGCAAACGATAACCAAAACCATTTGGATACTGCAAAAACGATGATGCACAAACCAAACCCACCAATAGCCCAAAAGAGTTTTTTGCCTTGCTGCCGCTGCATGGGAAAAATAGTTAGTAAAATGACAATACAAATAGCACCCATGTCGGTAGCGCCATTCAAAATACCAAATCCCTGCGGACCCACTTTTAAAATATCCCGTGCAAAAACGGGCACCATGGCTACTGCACCACCAAACAATACCTCAAACAAATCGAGGCTTAACGCGCCAAGTAATTCTTTGGTTGTAAACACAAAATGTAGCCCTTCTTTTACACTATCCCACGTGGTGATGATACGCTTTGGAGCAATGGCCGGTTTTTTTTGTAACTGCCACAAACACAACCACGCCAAAATGATAAGCGACACAATTACCGCGAGGCTACCACTATTGCCTGCAAGGGCAATTAAAAAGCCGGCTAATGCATGTCCGGTTACGGAAGCTAGCAACCAAGCGCCTTGGTTCCAAGTAGTGGCGTTTTGCAACTGCTGTTTAGGAACAATGGCAGAAAGCATGACATTGAAACTTGGCCCTGCAAAAGAGCGAACAATACCCGTACCAAAAACAATGGCATATATCATGATGGCAATGGTATTATTGGTCAGTTGGTGAACCTGTGTAAGCGAAAGCAATAGTAAACAAATGGCAGCCAAGCCATATAATGCCACACCGGTTAAGATGAGTTTTCTTTTTTCGCTAATATCAATAATATGCCCTGCATATAGTGCCATACCAAAAGCCGGAACAAATTCGGATAAGCCCACCAATCCTATGGCTAGCGGAGCATTGGTTAAGGTATAAATCCACCATCCTAACACGGTACTCATCATACGCAGTCCCATGATAAACAAGAATCGACCAAGCAGCAAGTTGCGAAACTCCGGAATTTGCACAGCGGCAAAAGGTTGGTTGGTGCGAATGGTATTTTTGTCGATAGCCATGTTTTACGGTTAGGGTAACGTGTAGTAATGCTGTTCGCCGGGGGCCAAATCCTGCTCTAGGGCATCTAAAATGACTTGTACATGTTGGGGGTTGGTAATAAAATCGGCATTAGAAGCATCTACAAAAATGGTGGTAATGTGGTTCTGTTTGATGTAACTTAAGTACGTATCCTGAATATGTTGCAAATAGGCATCGGGAATAGACTGTTCGTAAGTACGACTCCTTTTTTTGATATTGGCCTGCAAACGTTCAATTGGCGCATGCAAGTATATCAGGATGTCCGGAAAAGTAATTTGTTGGTGAATAATATCAAATAGTTTTTGGTACAGTTTGTACTCCTCTTGTGGTAGGTTTACTTTGGCAAACAGTAAGCATTTGGTGAACAAATAATCGCAAATGGTCACCTCTTGAAACAAATCGGCGGTGTGTAATAAATCCTTTAGTTGTTTGTAGCGTTCTGCCATAAAAAACAACTCCAAAGGAAAGGCATATTGTTTGGGATTTTCGTAAAACTTGGGTAAAAATGGATTATCCGCAAATTCCTCTAATACCATTCGTGCATTAAAATGATTGGCTAATAAGTGCGTAAGGGTGGTTTTGCCTGCGCCAATATTGCCCTCTATCGTAATTAGTCGATGCTTCATGTTGCCATCAAAATTAATGGCATACCTCGTTATCGGCTTTAATTTTTTGTACAGCTAATGTGTCGGCACATTGGTGCAATAGTTCCGTAACTGTTAGCTGTGCTGTAGGATGTAGCAATTGAGGCGCTATTTCTGCAAGTGGAATCAGTGCAAAGCGTCGTTGTGGCAAAGCAGGATGTGGCAATTGCAACAAAGGCGTATTGCTTACTTCGGCATCTATCAAAAGAATATCAATATCTATTGTACGACTACCATACTGTTGCGTACGCACCCTGTGTAAACTTGCTTCTATCTGTAGCAGGGTTTGCATTAAAATAGGTGGTGCTAACTCGGTAGTAATACAAATGGCTTGGTTGTAAAAAGAAGGTTGGTTGGTGAGTCCCCATGCTTCGGTTTCATAAATAGATGATGCCGCAAGTAGTGGCCCACAAAGCTGGGAAACTTCCTGCCTTGCTGCTTGTAAATACGCTAATCGGTTGCCCAAATTGCTGCCCAGTAATAAATAAGCGTGTTGCATGGTGTGCCTTAAATAGATACAAAAAAGGCAAATGTACGCAGCAAAAGCTTACTGTTTTTTGCCTGAGTACTTTTATAGAATAGCTTTGCACGCAACTACATCTCTATGCAGCAACCTTACAGTCAGTACAAAGCCTTATGGGCTATTACCAAAGCTAGTCTTATTGCTACACTAAAAAATCCCAGTTCGCTTTTTTTCAGCCTGTTGTTTCCGCTCATTTTTGTATTCATTTTTGGCTCATTTAAGGGAGAAGGATTGTTGAAATTTAGGTTGGGAGTGGCTGCCCATTGCGATACAACCAATGTTGTATACCAATCCCTACAAGCGGCACCGTTTATTAGCATAGAAAAATATACCGACACTGCTGAACAGCGCAAAGATTTGGAAAAAGGCAAGTTAGCGGCTATTGTACAAATTACGGCCCTTCCCAAACTGCAAGGCCAAAAACCACAATATACCTTGCACTTGCGCTACACAACTGCCACAAGCAACGACGTAGCCAAACTGCAATTATTTTTAGAATCCATTGTTAATCAACTACAACAATCTGTAGAACCTCCGGTAGCCAAAATGGTCACGATTACTACCCAAATGTATTTTGTGCGTGCCTACCGGCAAATAG